>NZ_LAVM01000105.1:0-17515 GCF_001083815.1 Nocardiopsis sp. SBT366
GGGTTGGTCATGATGGGGGCTCCCGGAGGGGTGTGGGCGGTTCCGGCGCCGCTCCGTCGGGATGGTCGCGACGAGCTGCCAGAACATGACTAACGGTCGGACGGGATGACTCTCTGGTGTGAACCGTGGCAAACTTAGATCATCCAAGTGTGGCCAGGCAAACCTAACTTAGGTCTGCCTGGCCTTTTCCTGTGAGGGGAGACCCGGTGAGCCAGACCACAGGCCCGACCCAGGGGGCGGCCGGGCCACCGCGCTCCCGGGAACCGGCGCGCTCGGCCGTCGCCGCCCGTCGATCACGCCGCCTGGGCGGGCTGGCGCTGCTCACCCTGCTGCTGGTCCTCGCCCTCGCCGCCAGCGTGCTCGTGGGCGCCCGCACACTGGACCCGGTCACGGTGTGGCAGGCCCTGACCACAGGCGCGGGGCCCGAGGCCGACACGATCGTCAACGAGATCCGCCTGCCCCGCACCGTGCTCGGCCTCCTGGCCGGGATCAGCCTCGGCCTGGGCGGCGCGCTCATGCAGGGCCACACCCGTAACCCCCTGGGCGACCCCAGCATCCTCGGCGTCACCTTCGGCGCGGCCCTCGCCGTCGTGGCGGGCCTCTACTTCTTCGGCGTCACCGCCCTGCACACCCAGGCCTGGTTCGCCTTCGCCGGGGCGGGCGCTGCCGTGGTCCTGGTCTACGCGGTGGCCTCGGTGCCCGGGCGCGGGCCGACCCCCGTGACCCTGGCTCTCGCGGGCACCGCCGTCAGCTGGATGGCCTACTCGGTGGCCTCCGGACTGGTGCTGCTCGACCAGTCCACCATGGAGAACTTCCGGTTCTGGCGGGTCGGCTCCCTCTCCGGCCGGGACCCGTCGATCATCCCCCAGATGATCCCGGTCGTGCTCCTCGGCGCCGTGCTGGCCCTGGCCAACGCCCGCGCCCTCAACGCCCTGGCCCTGGGCGAGGACACCGCCCGCGCCCTGGGCTTCCGGGTCGGCCGGGCCCGACTCGTCGGCCTCGTGGCCATCACCCTCCTGACCGGGATCACCGTCGCCGCCTGCGGGCCCATCGCCTTCGTCGGGCTCATCGTCCCGCACCTGGCCCGGGGCATCGTCGGGGCCGACTACCGATGGCTGATCCCCTACTCGGCCCTCATGGGCGCCGTCCTCCTCCTGGCAGCCGACATCCTCGGCCGGTTCCTCGCCCCGCCCGGCGAACTCCAGGTCGGGGTGGTCCTCGCGCTGGTCGGCGCGCCCTTCTTCATCCACGTCGTCCGCCGCCGGAGGTTGTTCGCCCTGTGACCGCCACACTCGAACCCCCGCCCTCACGTGACCCCCTGGCGCGCCGGGCGCGTGCGATCACCCTCGGCCCGGTCGCGATCCCGCTCCGCCCCCGCCTGGTCGCCGTCGGAGCGCTCACGGCCCTGGCGATCCTGGCCCTGACCGGGCTCAACCTGTCCGTCGGAGACGTGTTCGTCACCCCCGCCCAGGTGTGGGCCAACGTCGTGGGCACCAGCTACGACGAGTACTTCACCATCTGGCGGGTGCGCATGCCGCGCGTGGTGGTCGGCCTGCTCGCGGGCGCCGCGCTGGCGGCGGCCGGAGCCATCACCCAGGCGATCATGCGCAACCCCCTGGCCAGCCCCGACCTGCTCGGCGTCACCCACGGAGCCAGCGCGGGCGTGGTCGCGGTGATGGCCTTCGGCGGAAGCTACGGGATCGTCAGCGGTCCGCTCGCCCAGATCGGGGTCCCCGCCCTCGCCCTGATCGGCGGACTGGCCGCCGGGGCGCTCTGCTACGGGCTCGCCTGGCGCAACGGGATCGACGGCTTCCGCCTCCTGCTGGTGGGCGTGGGCGTGTCCACGGTCCTGATGAACGTCACCATCTGGATGCTCACCCTCGGCGAGGTCAACGACAGCGGCCGGGCCATGGTCTGGATCGCGGGCAGCCTGTCCATGCGCACCTGGGCCCACGCGCTGCCGGTGGCGCTCGCCCTCGCCGTCCTCCTGCCGCTGGCACTGGTGGGCGCTCGCACCCTGGACGCCCTGTCCTTCGGCGACGACGTCACCCGAGGTCTGGGTGTGCGCGTGGAGACCGCCCGCACCGGCATGCTCGTCCTGGCCGTGCTCCTCGCCGCGTTCGGCACCTCCGCGGCCGGGCCGATCCTGTTCGTGTCGCTGGCCGCCCCACAGATCGCCCTGCGCCTCGGCCGTGCCGCACGGCCGCCGGTGCTGCTCTCCGCCCTGGTCGGGGCCGCTCTGGTGGCCGCCGCCGACCTCCTCGCCCGCAACCTCTTCGGCACCGTCCAGCTCCCGGTCGGCATCGTCACCGGCTGTCTGGGCGCCCTCTACCTCGTGTACCTGCTCGTCCGCGGCAACCGAAAGGTCCAGGCGTGACCACCGAACAGACCCACCCGGGCCCGCTCCTGCCCGTCCCGGCCGACACGAACACGCCCCGGACCCGGCTGAGCGCGCGCGGCCTCACCCTGGCCTACGACGAACGCACCATCGTGGACGGCCTGGACGCCGACATCGTCGAGGGCACCGTCACCTGTGTGATCGGCCCCAACGGCTGCGGGAAGTCCACCATGCTGCGCGCCCTGGGCCGCCTCATGCGCCCGCGCTCCGGTGTGGTGGAGCTCGACGGCCGCGACATCCACCGGGTGCCCACACGGGAGGTCGCCCAGGTACTGGGGGTCCTCCCACAGCAGCCGACAGCCCCCGACGGCCTCACCGTCGCCGACCTGGTCGCGCGGGGTCGCCATCCGTCCCAGCGGTGGTACCGGCAGTGGTCGGGCGACGACCACCAGGCAGTCTCCGCCGCCCTGGACCGGACCGGCCTGCTGGAGCTGGCCGACACCCCGCTCCAGGAACTGTCCGGCGGCCAGCGCCAGCGCGCGTGGATCTCGATGGTCCTGGCCCAGGGCACGGACCTGCTGATGTTGGACGAACCCACGACCTTCCTGGATCTGGTCCACCAGGTCGACGTCCTGGATCTGGTCCGTGACCTGCACCGGCAGGGTGGCCGCACCATCGTCATGGTCCTGCACGACCTCAACCTGGCCGCCCGTTACGCCGACACCATCATCACCATGCGCGACGGCAGGGTGGTGGCCAGCGGAACGCCCGCCGAGGTGCTCACCCCGGAGCTTTTGCGCGAGGCCTTCGATCTGGAGGCCGTGGTCACCGAGGACCCCGTCTCCGGCGGCCCGCTGGTGGTCCCCGTGGGCCGCGCGGGGCGGTGAACCGCCGCCACGAGGAGGTTCCGCGCCTGAGGGAGGGGCCGGGGGAAAAGCGGACACTCCCACCTGGGCGAGGCTTCTGGACGTGATCGAGTGGGTAGGCGAGGATCACCACAAAGGTCCGACGGAACGTGTTCGTACGACTTTGCAGAGTGATGCCCCCGGCCGTGTCAGGGGAGTTGTCGGCGCGTTCACCCGGGTTTCACCACGGCGTGTGAAACCTCGGCCAAGGTCGTGAGCGACCAGGCAGGACCTCCTGCACGATCGCTGGCGCGCCACTGAGTGGCACCCCGCAGCCGCACGGGGGCGTGTGAGCGATCACGATCCCCGAGGAGAACGTGTGACCCCATCCGCGCCCCGCCGCCGCCTCCTGCCCCTGCTAGGAGTCGGAGGAGGACGATCCCCCAAGACCTGCGAGTACCGGTGCGGCAACGCCTGCTTCCACCCCGCTCCCAACAGGAGCGACAACGCGTACTTCGGTGACATCTTCCAGGGCGTGCTCTCGCGGCGCACCGCGCTCAAGGGAGCCGCGGTGGGCGCCGGGGCCGGTGCCCTCGGCCTGGCGGCGCTGAGCCCCGCGTCGGCGGACAGAGGGCCCGACCGCCCGCACCCCTCGCCCCGTCCCACCTTCAGGAGCGTCCAGCCCAACAACCGCGACGCGGTCACCGTCCCCGAGGGCTACGACCACCACGTGATCGTCCGCTGGGGCGACCCGGTGCTGCCCGACGCCCCGGAGTTCGACTTCGACAACCAGACCGCCGAGGCGCAGGCCCGGCAGTTCGGCTACAACTGCGACTACGTCGGCTTCCTGCCGCTGGGCGACGACAGCGGCCTGCTGTGGGTCAACCACGAGTACACCAACGAGGAACTGATGTTTCGCGGGTACTCCGACGGCGCGGACGCCGACCCCGAGTGGATCCGCGTGGCGATGGCCGCACACGGCGGATCCGTGGTGGAGCTGGACCGGGTGGACGACACCGGCCAGTGGGTGCTCGCCGACGGCGAACGCCCCTTCAACCGGCGCGTCACCCTCGACACGGAGTTCCGGCTCACCGGCCCCGCCGCCGGGGACGAGCTGCTGCGCACCGAGGCCGATCCCGAGGGCACACGGGTCCTGGGCATGCTCAACAACTGTGCGGGCGGCACGACACCCTGGGGCACCATCCTCAGCGGCGAGGAGAACTACAACCAGTACTTCGTCGCCGCCCCCGACACCGAGCCCTACGCCCGCTACGGCTTCTCCACCGGCCGTGACGGTCGCCGGTGGGACCGCGTGGACGAGCGCTTCGACCTGGGCAGGCACCCCAACGAGGCGCACCGCTTCGGCTACATCGTGGAGATCGACCCGCACGACCCCGACTCCACCCCCGCCAAGCGCACCATGCTGGGCCGCTTCAAGCACGAGGGCGCCAACGTCAACCTCACCGAGGACGGCCGTGTCGCCGCGTACATGGGTGACGACGAGCGCTTCGACTACATCTACAAGTTCGTCAGCGCCAAGTGGTACGTCGAGGGTTCCCGCAGGCACAACATGACGCTGCTCGACTCCGGCACGCTCTACGTGGCACGCCTGGAGGGCAACAGCCCCGCCGAGGAGATCGACGGCACCGGCGCGCTGCCCTCGGACGGTGAGTTCGACGGCACCGGCGAGTGGATTGCGCTGTGCACCGACACCGAGAGCTTCGTCGAGGGCTTCACCGTTGCGGAGGTGCTGATCCACACCCGCCTGGCCGCCGACAGGGTCGGCCCCACCAAGATGGACCGTCCCGAGGACTTCGAGCCCAGCCCGGTGACCGGCAAGGTCTACTGCGCGCTGACCAACAACAGCGCACGCGAGCCCGGCCAGGCCGACGAGCCCAATCCGCGCGGCCCCAACAAGTTCGGGCACATCCTGGAGATCATCGAGGACGGTTCGGACTCCGCGTCCACCACCTTCACCTGGGTCGTGCCGATCGTCTGCGGTGACCCCGAGGACGAGTCCACCTACTTCGCCGGGTACGACAAGTCCAAGGTGATGCCGATCTCCGCGCCCGACAACGTGGCCTTCGACAAGCACGGCAACCTGTGGATCTCCACCGACGGCCAGCCGGGCAGCCTGGGCATCAACGACGCCCTGCACGTGGTCCCGGTCGAGGGCCGCTTCCGTGGCGAGCTGCGCACCTTCGCCACCGTCCCGGTCGAGGCCGAGGCCTGCGGTCCGCTGATCACCGACGACCAGAAGACCGTCTTCCTCGCCCCCCAGCACCCGCGCGAGAACGGCACGGTCGAGCAGCCGACCAGCCTCTGGCCGGACGGGGACTTCCCGCGCCCGTCCGTGGTGTGCGCCTGGCACAAGGGCGGACGCGACATCGGCAGCTGACCACTACCCGGGGCCGTGACGCTCCGGACCGCAACCACCGGCCCCGGTTCCCTCCGTCGTGGGGGAGGAACCGGGGCCGGTTTCCGCCTCACTGGCGGCCGTGTCACAGGACCCGCTCGAAACAGAGCGCCCCGGGCGCGTCCACGTACCCACCGAAGGCCGGAGCGGGACCGTAGCCCGCCTTCGTGTAGAAGCGCACGGCGTCCGGCTGGCGCTCACCGGTCTCCAGGCGCAGGCACTGCCAGCCCCGTTCGCGAGCCCAGTCCTCCAGAGCGTGGAGGAGGGTGGAGGCGGCGCCCGAACCCCGGTTCTCCGGCAGCACGAACATGCGTTTGACCTCGCCGAACCCCTCTCCCAGGTCCCTCAGTCCGCCGCAGCCCACGGCGGTGCCCTCGTGGTCGCGCACCACGGCGAACACGGCGATGTCGTCGGCGGAGGGCGGGGTACCCGGCTCGGAGTCCGGGGTCCCGTAGCGTTCGGCGATCTCCCGCCGCTGACACGCGCGCAGCTCCGCGGCGTCGGGGTCGTCCCAGGGGACCAGTTCGACGTTCATGCCGTGATCCTGCCGTAACCGCGTTTCGTGTGTGTGAACCGCGGTCCGCGCTCCCTGAACGCCGTGAACACGCCCAGTGGGAGCGGCGCTCGGTCAGCGCCCGGGAACGGCCTCCGGGCCTTCGGCGACCGCCCTCGGGCCCCCGGGGCCTCAGCCCTCGGGGTCGGTGAGGGCCTCGCGCATCACGCGGAACTTCGACTCGGCCTCGGCCACCTCCGACACCGGGTCCGAACCCGCCACGATCCCGCCGCCCGCGTACAGGCGTGCGTGGGCGCCGTCCACGTGGGCGCAGCGCAGCGCGATGCCCCACTCGGAGTTGCCCGCGCCGTCCAGCCAGCCCACCGGGCCGGCGTACCCGCCCCGGTCCATGCCCTCCACCTCGGCGATGAGGCGCATCGCCGTCGCGGTGGGGGTGCCGCCCACGGCGGCCGTGGGGTGCAGGGCCGCCACCGCGTCCAGGGCGGACACCCCGGCGGAGAGGCGGGCGTGCGCCCGGGTGGCCAGGTGCTGCACGTTGGCGAGCTTGAGCAGGTGCGGCCAGGCGGGCACCACCAGTTCCTCGGCGAGGGGCTCCAGAGCGTCGCGCAGCGAGTCCACGGCCAGTCCGTGCTCCTCGATGTCCTTGGCGGAGGCCAGCATCTGCTGCCCCAGGAGCTGGTCGGACTCGGGGTCCTCGCCACGGGGGCGGGTTCCGGCCAGGACCAACGAGGTGAGCTGGTCGCCCTCGCGGCGCAGCAGGAGTTCGGGGGTCGCGCCGACCATGCCGCCCACGGAGAAGGTGAAGCAGGCGGGGAAGCGGGTGCGCAGCCTCTCCAACAGCACCCGGACGTCGACGGGGGCGTCGGCGTCGGCGAAGGAGTCCCGGGCCAGCACGGCCTTCTCCAGTTCACCGGCGCGGATGCGCTCGACCGTTCCGGCCACCGCGCCCATCCACTCCTCGCGGGTCAGGGACCCCGGGCGCCACCGCACCGGTCCGACCGGTCGTGGCGCGGAGCCGGGGCGCAGCAGTTCCTCGGGGTGGGCGCCGGGCTCGTCGGTGACGGTGGTCAACCAGGTGCGGCCCTCGCGTCGGCCCACCACCACACGCGGCACGATCAGCGTCGAACCGGCCGAGGTGGGGGCGAACGTGAACGTGCCGAAGGTGACCAGCCCCGTGCCGGGCAGGTCGACCTCGTCCTCGACCTCGGCGTGCTCCAACAGGGCGTCGAACCAGCGCGCCGCCTCGTCGAACCGGGTGGTGTCGGTGGGCTCTGTGCCCTCCGGCAGCGGCGCGCACTCCATCCGGGCCGCCTCGCCCCAGCCCACGACGCCGTCGTCTCCGGTCAACCAGGCGAGCGGGACCCCGGCGGGAAGGCGCCGCACCAGACTGCTGCCGACGCGGTCACGCAGGGCGACGGTACGGACGAACAGCTTCCTGGCATCGCTGTTCGGGTGGCTCGGATCCTGGGGGTGCGGCACGGCGTTCACGGGACTCGATTCTAGGACCTGGCCTGGGACGTTGTGTCCCGGGTCGGCCCCGTCGGGGCGATTCGCGCCGGGGTCGCACCTGGGCGCGGGCCCGGCTCCGGAGGCGAACTTTGCCCGAACGGGGGTGTGACGAGCCGGAGGCGCTTCTGGGGCGGTGCTTCGTTGACCTGGCAAAAGATTCCCGTAGAGCACCCTGTGCGACGTTATCCACACCTTGCCCGAATCGTGTCCGAAAATTGACATCTTGCTCTACTCTGGTTCGCGGCGTGGCGCCAAGGGGACGGCGGCGCGCGGACCTCCCGAAGGAGATCTGTTGTTGATGCGTTCGAACGCACGGAACGTGAGTACTCCGCGCGCCGGAGCCCGGTGGGCGGCGGCCGCTGCGGCGGCCACGGTACTGCTGGCCGGTTGCTCCGCGAAGGACGGCGCCCCGGAGACGGGGGCCGAGGCCGCCGTTCCCGGCGGTGAGGGCATCGCCGCCCCCGCCCAGTGCGGGACCGACGGCGACAAGCGCGAGATGCGCGGCGCCTGGCTCACCACGGTCCGCAACATCGACTGGCCCTCGGAACCGGGTCTGTCCGCCGACGAGCAGAAGGCCGAACTCGACGAGTGGCTCGACGAGTCCGTCGACATGGGCCTCAACGCCGTGTTCCTGCACGCCCGGCCCACCGCCGACGCCGTGTACGACTCCGACCTCGAACCCTGGGCCCGTTACCTCACCGGCGAGCAGGGCGGGGACCCCGGCTACGACCCGCTCGAGTACGCGGTGGAGGAGGCGCACAAGCGCGGCCTGGAGATGCACGCCTGGTTCAACCCGTACCGGGTCGGCCTCCAGGACCCCGATATCGAGAACCTCACCGACGACCACCCCGTCAAGCAGAATCCCGACTGGCTGGTGGACTTCGGCAAGGAGGCCTACGTGGACCCGGGCAACCCCGAGGTCCGTGAGTGGGTCACCTCCGTCATCATGGACGTCGTCGAGCGCTACGACGTCGACGGCATGCACTTCGACGACTTCTTCTACCCGTACCCGCAGGACGGCGCGACCTTCGACGACGACGCCACCTGGGAGGAGCACGGCGGCGACTTCGACGACCGTGGCGACTGGCGGCGGGACAACGTCGACCAGCTCATGCGTGACGTGCACGGCCAGATCCAGGAGACCAAGCCGTGGGTGAGCTTCGGCGTCTCCCCGTTCGGCATCTGGCGCAACGACAGCACGGACTCCTCCGGTTCGCCCAGCTCGGGCCTGCAGTCCTACGACGCGCAGTACGCGGACACCCGCACCTGGATCCAGGAGGGGACCGTGGACTACGTCGCTCCCCAGCTGTACTGGGAGCGGGGTTTCTCCACCGCCGACTACGAGGCCATGACCGACTGGTGGGCCGACGAGGTCGAGGGCACCGACGTGGACCTGTACGTGGGCCAGGGCGCCTACCGTCTGGGGGAGAGCGGCTGGACCGGCGACGACGCGCTGAGCACCCAGCTCGACTACTCGGGTGAGCTCGACCAGGTCTCCGGCGACATCTACTTCTCCATCAAGAGCATGCGCGACAACCCGGACGCCGTGGACCACCTGAAGGAGTCCCATTACGCCCAGCCCGCGCTGCCCCCGGTGATCGACTCGCCCGAGGGCGACGGCCCCCGGGTCGGCGCGCCCACCGGTGTCACCGCCGAGGGCGGCGATGACGAGGTGGAGGTGGAGTGGCAGGCCATCGAGGACGCCCGCTTCTACGCGGTCTACCGTCTGCCCGCCGACGCCGCCCAGGCCCTGGAGTCCGGTGACGACGAGGCCTACTGCGCCGCGCTCGCCCCGGAGAACCTGGTCGGCATGACCGGTGAGCCCGGCCTGACCGACACCGAGCCGCTGGACGACGGCGCCGGATACGTGGTCACCGCACTGGACGACTACCGGGCCGAGGGGCCGGTCAGCGAGATCGCCGACCCGCGCGGCTGACGACCGACCCGGCAGGACCGACGGGCCCGCTCCCCACACGGGGGCGGGCCCGTTCTGTGTCCGGCGGGGCCTCGACCCTCAGCCGCGCACCCCACCCACTCGTGCCCCACCCGGCACATTCGCCAGAATCCACGGTCCAAAGCTATGATTTGCCAGCCTGAAGTCCGTGAAATCCTCGTAAGTGCGAGTAGTAGGTTACTGCCATGCCGACCTTCCAGATCAGCGAGGCCGCCGACCTGCTCGGTGTCAGCGCCGACACCGTGCGCCGATGGGTCGACTCCGGCCGACTGGTCGCCACCCGCGACCCCTCCGGGCGCCGCCACCTGGACGGGGCCGAACTCGCCGCGTTCATGCGGGCCGGGGCCGACGAGGACCCTGCCCGCCGCGTCTCCTCCGCGCGCAACCGCTTCCACGGCCTGGTCACCCACGTGATCCGAGACAGGGTCATGGCCAGCGTCGAGATCCAGGCCGGACCGCACCGGGTGGTCTCCCTGATGAGCCGTGAGGCCGCCGACGAGCTCGGCCTGGAGGTCGGGGCCGTGGCCACGGCCGTCGTGAAGTCCACCAACGTCATCATCGAGACCACCGGAGAACGACATGCGTGACAGTTCCCCCCGACGAGCCGTGCGTCGCGGCCACCGGCCGGTCACCGGGCTCGCCGCCGTCGCGGCCCTCAGCGTCGCGCTGACCGCCTGTGCAGCCGAGGAGACCGGCCCCGGCGACGAAACCTCCGGGGACGCGCTCTCCGGTGAACTCACCGTCTTCGCCGCGGCCTCCCTCACCGACGTCTTCGCCGAGATCGCCGAGGACTTCCGGGAACGCCACCCCGACGTCGAGGTCACCTTCAACTTCGCCGGCAGCAGCGAGCTGGCCCAGCAGATCAACTCCGGGGCGCCCGCCGACGTGTTCGCCGCCGCCAACACCGCCACCATGGAACAGGTGGTGGAGGGGGAGGGCCTGGACGCCGACTGGGCGGGCGAACACGGTGAGGATGGCCTCGTCTTCGTCACCAACACCCTGCGCATCGCGGTGCCGCCGGACAACCCCGCCGGGATCGAGGACCTGTCCGACCTCGCCGACGACGGCGTACAGGCGGCCTTCTGCGCCGAGGAGGTGCCCTGCGGGGCCGCCACCACGACCGCCGTGGACGCCTCCGGCCTGGAGATCACCCCGGTCACCTACGAGGAGGACGTCCGCGCCGTCCTCACCAAGGTCGAACTGGGTGAGGTGGACGCGGGCCTGGTCTACTCCACGGACGTCATCTCCGCCGAGGGCCGGGTCGGGGGGCTTGAGTTCCCCGAGGCCGAGGAGGCCGTGAACGACTACCCGATCGGCGTGCTGGCGAACTCCGCCGACTCCGCCCTCGCCTCCGCGTGGATCGAGGCGGTCACCTCAGCCGAGGGCGCCGCGGTCCTCAGGGACGCGGGGTTCGGTACACCGTGACCGCGCGGACCCCCGACCACTCCACGTCCCGACCGCGTACACCCGTGCCACGCGGCCGGGTCCGGCGCCCCCGGTCCGGGCGCGTGCCCTGGATCCTGGTCGTTCCGGCCGTCGCGGGTGTGCTCTTCCTCGTCCTGCCCTTCGCCGGGATGCTCGTCCGCGCGCCCTGGTCGACCATGGGCGCCCGCGTCACCGACCCCGCCGTGCTCGCCGCCCTGTGGCTCTCGCTGTCCACCGCCACTGTGGCCACCGTGGTCTCGCTCCTGCTCGGCGTCCCCCTGGCATGGCTGCTGGCCCGCACCGAATTTCCCGGACGCCGGCTCGTCCGGGCCCTGGTCACCGTGCCGTTGGTGATCCCGCCCGTGGTGGGCGGCGTGGCCCTGCTGCTGGTCCTGGGCCGCAACGGTCTGGTGGGCCAGTACCTGGACGCCTGGTTCGGGCTCACCCTGCCCTTCACCCCCGCCGCAGTGGTCATCGCCCAGGTGTTCGTGGCCATGCCCTTCCTCGTGATCAGCGTGGAGGGGGCGCTGCGCGGCGCGGACCGGCGCTACGAGGAGGCCGCCGCCACCCTGGGCGCCAACCGCGTCACCGTCTTCACCCGTGTGACCCTGCCGATGGTGCTGCCCGGCATCGGCGCGGGTGCTGTGCTCTGCTGGGCGCGCGCCCTCGGCGAGTTCGGCGCGACCATCACCTTCGCCGGGAACTTCCCCGGCACCACCCAGACCATGCCGCTGGCCGTGTACATGGCCATGCAACGCGACCCCGAGGCCGCCATCGTGCTCAGCCTGGTCCTTCTCCTGGTGTCCCTGGTGGTCCTGGCCACCCTGCGCGAAAGGTGGGTGAACGCCTCGTGAGGCCCACCGCCCCAGCCCCCACCGCCGGACTCGACGCCGAGCTGCGCCTGACGCGGGGCGACTTCACCCTGGACGTCGCCCTGAGCGCTCAGCCGGGGGAGATCATCGCCCTGCTGGGCCCCAACGGGGCGGGCAAGTCGTCCGCCCTGCGGGCCCTGGCCGGGCTGGTACCGCTCACCGGCGGCCACGTGCGAGTGGACGGCGCCGACGAGACCACCACCGCCGTCGAGCACCGGCCCATCGGCATGGTCTTCCAGGACTACCTGCTCTTCGAGCACCTGAGTGCCCTGGACAACGTCGCCTTCGGGCCGCGCTGCCAGGGCGCCAGCAGGGCGGAGGCACGCTCACGCGCCGCCGAACTGCTCGACCACATGGACCTGACGGCCCACGCCCACTCGCGGCCCCGGCAGCTGTCCGGGGGCCAGGCACAGCGGGTGGCGCTGGCCCGGGCCCTCGCGGTTCGTCCGCGCCTGCTCCTGCTGGACGAACCGATGGCGGCGCTGGACGCCAGCACCCGGATCGACGTCCGGGCGCGCCTGCGCCACCTGCTCGAGGACTTCGACGGTGTGACCGTGCTGGTCACCCACGACCCGCTGGACGCCATGGTGCTGGCCGACCGCATCGCGGTGGTCGAGTCCGGCCGCGTCGTGCAGCGCGGCGCACCCGCCGAGGTGGCCCGGCGACCGCGCACCTCCTACGTGGCGCGCCTGGTGGGGCTCAACCTCTTCCGGGGACGGGGCGAGGGGGAGACGGTGGCCCTGGACAGCGCCCCGGGGAAGGACGGCTCGGACGAGACGGCGCGGGTGACACCGCGCGAACCGCAGGAGGGTCCCGCCCTGGTGGCCTTCCCACCGCGTGCCGTGGCCCTGTACCCGGAGCACCCGCACGGCAGTACCCGCAACGTGTGGCGACTGACGGTGGAGGGGATCGAACGCTTCGGCGACCAGGTCCGCGTGCACCTGGCGGGACCGCTTTCCCTGGCGGCGGACATCACTCCCGCCGCCCTGGCCGAGCTGGAGCTGTCACGGGGCGACACGGTCTGGGCGGGAGTCAAGGCCGCCGAGGTGGAGTGCTACCCGGGCTGAGCGGTCGCCCGCCTGGTGGCGGCCCCGTGGGGTCCCGTGGCGGCACACCCCGCCCGCCCGGGCGCGAAACGCGGTTCTCACATCATGAAACAAACCATCCCATTGGTACTCAACAGTGAAAAACCGGTACGGAATTACCGTGGAGCCTTGGATATCCGGACGCCACCCGGGGGAGACTCTAGGACATCCGGTGACGAAAGTCCTTCCCTCATGGCCGAGGAGGGTTTCATGTCCCTGCGAGAGCACGAACGACGCATCCTCGCGGAAATAGAGCGACAACTCAGCGAGGAGGCTCCGGCGTTGGCCGGACGCCTGGAGGCGTTCGGGAGCGATGATCCCGACGCCCCCATCGACCCCGGGTTGCGAAGTTGGAGGCCCTGGGTCGCCTGCGGGCTGATCGCCGCGGTCACCGCCGGGCTGCTGGTCCTGCTGTTCGTGCTCACTCCGAGCGCACCGCAGCCGGACACACCACGCCCCGCCGAGACCTCACAGGGCGTCGATCCGGCACCGGAGGGCGGCACAGTGGACCGAGTGCCCGCGCCCGCCGACTGACCACTCGTGCCCCGCGGGGTTCGATGCAGAGGGAGGACGACGACGGCCGGCGACCCCCGGAGGGGCCACCGGCCGTCGTGTGTCGTTGCCGCGCTCAGCGAGCCGCGCTGCGCACATGGGACACCGTCGCCCCGTCGGGCCCCGCCGTGATGGTGACCGTCACGAAGTAGACGGAACCGTCGTCCCTGGCGACGCTGTGCGTCACGGTGTGTGAGGCGCCCCCGGGCCCGGCCCAGGAGTCCTCGCTGTGGAAGAACGCGTCAGCGGCGGCGAGCGCGGGTGTGCCCAGGGCGAACCCCAGCGCCAGGACCGCTGTGGTGATCATGCGACGTGAATGAGCCATGGTGCTGTCCTTCGTCTGAGTACCGGAGAGGGGCCGACGCTCCGCGCGTCGGCCCCTCGACACTGCTGGGGTGTGTTCGGCGGGCACTCACCCCGGCGCGTCACCCGGCGCCCCCCGGGCTCCGGCCGTGACGGTCACCGCCCGTCGAACACCGCCTCGTCGGCTAGTTGGTGCCGCTGATGACGCCACCCTGGGCGGCGCCCCACGGGCCAGCGGTCTCGAAGCCCTTGATGTAGATGGTGCTGGGGCCCTTCTTGTCGTGGTCGTGGCCGTGGCCGTGACCCGACTTGACGGCGGAGAAGACGCCGCCCTGGCCGGCGCCCTTGGGGCCGGCGTAGCTGCCACCGGCACCGTAGAAGGTGTCGGCCATGGCCACCGCAGGAGCTCCGAAGGCGAGGGCGGGGGCGATGACGGCGGCGAAGGCGATACGGGTCACGGTCTTGCGGTTCATCGTCTGATTTCCTCTCAGTGCGATCGGTCCGGGAATCCGCCCCTTTGGTTGGACTCCGGTCCGGTCGCTCTTGTTTCGTTCCGGGAAGCTGGTGTCCGGCTCCCGCAGTTTAGATGTCCGCTGGGTCGGTCGATCAATCGCCGAATTCTCCGTCATTTCTTAAACAAAAAAGTGGTCTCCGTGGCTGGAAGATTGCAGAAGAACGGCGTTTCCGTGCTTCGGATCCGCGCTCTGCTGGGGGATGCTGGTGGGTATGCCCAATGTCCGGGGCGGCTATGTCGGAAATATGTGCCAGTCCCGGCCCGTGTGCGAGGTGCGCTACGCGCGAGGTTCGAGTTCCGTTTACTCGGCTCGGGTAAAGATCCTCCCCGAAATTTCTTCCGGGAGAGTTCGTGCAATTCCTGGAATAGGTTGGCTTCCGGTGTTGATCGAAATATGGACGTCTTTTATCGCGAGTGTCGGGCATAGGCGTATGAACGTGGCCTCGGATGGCTTGTCGCACTACGTCCATGCGAGAGGCCCCGCCCGGAGCGAACCGGACGGGGCCTCTCTTCCTGCTTACGCCTAGAGGGCGTTGGTGAACTTGGCGGCCAGCGGACCGGCGACCGACCCACCGCCGCCTCCGCCGTCCACCACGAGGGCGAAGGCCACGTCACCCTTGTAACCGACCATCCACGCGTGGGTGGGCAGTTCGTCGTCCTCGTCGGCTTCCTCAGCGGTCCCGAACTCGGCGGAGCCGGTCTTGCCGAACACCTCACCCTGGAAGCCGGCGTCCTTGGCCGTGCCGTCCGTGATCACCTCGCGCATCATCGGGCGCAGGGCCTCGGCGTTGCCGATGGTCTGCGGATCGCGCAGGTCGTCCCGGGCGGGCTCGGTGACCAGCACCGGCTGCCGCCACGCACCGTCCGCGACGGCGGCGGGCACCGTGGCCATGTGCAGCGGCGAGGTGAGGATCTGACCCTGGCCGATGCCCTGGGCGCCCATCATGGTGGTGCTGTCCACGGCCGGGAAGCTCGGCTCCTGGGTGCTCACACCGATGTCCAGCGGCGCGTTCATCCCGAACTGCTCGGCACTGGCCTGGAGGGTCTCCGGGTTCAGGATCTGGCCGATCTCGTGCACCAGAGCGGTGTTGCAGGAGGTCGCGAAGGCCTCCGTCACCGACTGCTGCCCGTACTCGGCGCCGCCCGCGTTGCGGAACGGCCACCCGCCCAGCTCGTACTCCTCCGGGCAGTCCATGGAGGCGTCCACCGACAGACCGTTGTCCAGGAGCGCGCTGTAGGTGACGATCTTGAAGGACGAACCCGGCGGGTACTGCCCCTCGAAGGCCCGGTTGAAACCGCCGGGCACGTTCACCGCCGCCAGGATCTCACCGCTGGAGGGACGGACCGCCACCAGACCGGCGGGGTCGTCCGCGTCGATGATCGCGTTGGCGGCCGCGCTCTGGATGCCCATGTCGAAACTGGTGGTGACGGACTCGCCGTCGGAGCCGTCCAGGGACGCGACGGTGTTCTCCTCGGTGACCTCCGGAGCCTGGCCGTCCTCGATCTCGGCGGCGTCCACCATCACGATGGTCGCGGCGGCCTCACCGGCCAGCCGCTCCTCGTAGGTGCGCTGGAGGCCGGTCTTACCGACGGTGTCGCCGACCTTGTAGGCCGGACCCAGCCGCTCGACGTCCTCCTCGTCGGCCTCGCCCAGTTCGCCCACGATCATCTGGATCGAACCGGAGACGTCCGGGGCGTCCAGACGGGTGCCGTCGGCGGCCAGGACCTGGCCGCGCTCGCCCCACACCGCAGTGCGGGTCAGGGTCTGGCCCTCACCCAGCCCGGGGTAGGCGACCTCGGGGGAGAACTCGACCAGCCACTCGCCGTCCTCGCGCAACAGCGGGAGCTCGCCCTCCCAACCGAAGTCACTGGCGTTGGTCAGCGAGAGCGTCACCTCGTAGGGGGCGCTGCCGGTGCCGCCGTCCGTGGTGGGGGAGCCGACCTCGACGTCGACACCGTCCACCCCCAGACCGGAGTCGATCCCGCCGAGGATCGCCTCGGCGTCGTCGCCGGTGGTGACGGCTGCCAGACGGGTGAAGTCCTGCTCCTCCCAAGCGGCCTCGAACTCGGTCGTGGCCTCCTCGGGCTGGGGGAGCGTGTACACGTACCAACCGGCGCCCGCGCCGACCAGGGCCAGGACGACCACGGTCGCCACCACACCGATGACGAGCCCGCGCCGGGACTTCCGGGGCGGTGGACCCGGGTCGTAGTCGTCGTAACCGTCGTAGTCGTCCGGACCACCGGGACCCCTCGGCCCCTCGGGGCCACCGGAACCGTCCGGTCCCCCGGCTCCGCCGTAGAGGTACTCGTAGCTCTCTGCCCGGCCGTCCCGCTCCTGGCCCTCGCGCCCGGCGGGCTGCTCCGGGCCGGAACCCGGATAGGGGGTGTCGCCCTGGTAGGCGGGCTGACCCGCGTACGGGGTCTCCCAGGCCTCGTGGGCGGCCCCGACACTCTCGTGCCCCTGGGCCGTCTGGGCCCACCCGTTCTTCTCGGGTGCGTGCCCGGGGGTGTCCTGCGGACTGGGCGCCACCGGGGTGCCCCACGGTTCGTAGGGCTCCTCTCCGTGGGCGGGCGGGCCTGCCTGCGAACCCGGAGGCGGGCCGGGCGTGCCCCAGCTCTCCGAGGAGGTCTGCGCGCCCGAGGGGTCGTTCCAGCCGTACTGCGGGGAGTGCGGCTCCGAGGTGGAACCCCAGCCCTCGGTGGAGGTCTGCGAAGGGGAACCCCAGCTGTCGGCTGGGGCCTGCGGTCCCGAGGGGTCGTTCCACTCCTCGCGTGTGGCCTGCGGCTCCGGGGTCGAACCCCAGCCCTCAGGGGCCCGCGGCGTGACCGGAGTACCCCAGCTGTCGGCCGGTGCCTGCGGGCCGGAGGGGTCGTTCCAGCCGTGCTGTGTGGACTGCGGCTCCGAGGCGGAACCCCAGCCCTCGGTGGAGGCCTGCGAAGGGGAACCCCAGCTGTCGGCTGGGGCCTGCGGTCCCGAGGGGGTGTTCCACTCCTCGCGTGTGCCCTGCGGCTCCGGGGTCGAACCCCAGCCCTCAGAGGCCCGCGGGGCGACGGGGGTGCCCCACGGCTCCTGCGGCTCGGCCGAGCCGGTCCAGCTCTCCGAGGAGGACCGGGGCTCCGAGGGAGCGTCCCACTCGTCCTTGGATGCCGGGGACGCGACGGGGGAGTCCCAACCGTCGGACGGGGGC
>NZ_LAVM01000106.1:0-17384 GCF_001083815.1 Nocardiopsis sp. SBT366
AACGAACCCCCACCCGTGTACTGTCGCTGGCCGCCGCGGCCCTGGTCGTCCCCCTGGCGCTGACCGCGTGTTCCGGGAACCAGAGCGAGATCGACGCCGCCTGCGCCGACATCCAGAGCAACATCGCGGCGGTCGACCTGGCGGCCGAGAGCATCGGCACCGACGTCCTGGTCGACGACGTTCCTTTCCAGGACGAGCACTACGGCGTTCTCGACGCGCACGTGCTGGACGTCGAACGCCTGGAGGAGGCGGCCCGAGGCGACCTCAGCAGGGACGCCACCGAGCGTGCCGACGCGGTCAACGCGGTCCTGGAGGAACTGGACTTCGGAGACCACGACGGACTGGCCGACGCCCTGGACTGGACCTCCGAAACGCACGACATGATCCTCGCGGCCTGCGACTAGAGCCCTTCCGGCGCAGGGCCGAACATCGCGAACGGGGCGGGAACACACAGTTCCCGCCCCGTTCGCGTGCGCGCGGACGACTCAGCGGCGCAGACCCAGCACCGCGACCAGGTAGAAGCAGATCAGGCCGGCCCACACCATGAAGACGGACATGGCGCCCCCGATGAGGGCGGCGACGATGCCCGTGATGGGGATGCTGATCCCCAGGCACACCAGGGCCAGGACCATACGCACGGTGTTGGAGGCGACACCGACACGGCGCTCGTCCGCCCCGGCCTGGCGCGCCACGTGGTGCCTGACGCGTTCCTCGATGGTGTCGTCGACGCGCTCGACGAGGGAGGCCGCCACCGCGTCGTCGTACTCGGGGCCCAGGTCGCGGCTGGCGCGCAGCGCGGCCGCGATCTCATCCTGGTGCCGCTGGGGGTTGTCGCTCATCTGCCCATCATCCCACCGGGAGGGGGCGCGGAGCGCTCCCGTCCTCGGATACCGGGGGAAGTTCGGGGTTGTCCCTGAGCCCGGAAACGCCGAAGGGGCCGCTCTCCCGAGGGGGGAACGGCCCCGTACGTCACACGAGGGTGTGGTCAGCTGGCGAAGTCCAGCAGCTGCTGGGCCCGGCTCGGGTGGCGCAGCTTCGACAGCGACTGCTTCTCCAGCTGCCGGATGCGCTCACGGGTGAGCCCCAGGTGCTTGCCGATCTCGTCGAGGGTGCGCGGCCGGCCGTCCATCAGCCCGAACCGCAGCGACATGATGGTCGCCTCGCGCGGCTCCAGGTCCGACAGGGCGTTGCGCAGCTGGTCGGCCATGAGCTGACGGTCGACCACCTCGGAGGCCTCCGAGGCGTCCACGTCCTCGATCAGGTCGCCGATGCGGGTCTCGCCGTCCTCACCGATGGTGGAGTCGAGGCTGATCGGCTGGCGGGTGACGCGCAGCAGCTCCTCGATCTGGGCCGGGGTCTTGTCCAGCTCCAGTCCCAGCTCCTCCGGGGTGGGCTCGCGGCCCAGCGCCTGGTGCATGTCGCGCTCCAGACGGCTCACCTTGCTGAGCAGCTCCAGGACGTGCACGGGCAGGCGGATGGTGCGGGCGGAGTCGGCGAACCCGCGCTGGATGGCCTGGCGGATCCACCACATGGCGTAGGTGGAGAACTTGAAGCCCTTGGTGTAGTCGAACTTCTCCACGGCGCGGATGAGGCCGAGGTTGCCCTCCTGCACCACGTCCAGCAGGGACATGCCGCGGTCGCTGTACTTCTTGGCCACGGACACGACCAGGCGGAGGTTGGCCTCCAGCATGTGGGACTTGGCCTTGCGGCCGTCCTCGGCCACCCACTCCAGCTCTTCGCGTTCGACGTCGGCCATCGGGACCGAAGCGTCGATCTCGCCGTGCTGCCCGAGCCGGTACTCGGCGTACAGTCCGGCCTCGACCCGCTTGGCCAGGTCCACCTCCTGCTCGGCGGTGAGCAGCTGCCGCCGCCCGATCGCCTTGAGGTAGGTGTGGACCGAGTCGCCCATCGCGGGTGACTGGTCGTCGAGGTCGGCTTCGCCGGTCTCCGGGTCGGTGGTGTTCTGGTTGGTCTCGGTCTTCTTGGTTCGCCGCGTGGTGGTGCGGGCCTTCCTCCGGGTGGAGGGGCCCTTGCGCGAGGCGGCCTTGCCGGATGCGGCCTTGGGTGCCTCGTCGGTGTTGGGTACCGTCGCGATGAGAGTGTTTTCCAGCACGTCGTCCTCGGCGTCAGGGTCGGCCACCATCGCGGAGTCCTCGCCCCCGTTGGCGAGTCGGACCCCGTTCTCGGTGAGTTCACGCAGGATGGAGCGGCCGTCACTGGAAGTGACTCCGGCCGCGGAGAAAGCGGTACGTAGTTCTGAGAGGGACAGGTGTCCCTGGGCGCGCCCCTGGGTGATCAGGTCGGTCAGAGCCTCGTGGGCGGCACGGCCCTCGGTCGGAGCGTTGCCGTCGGGGACTTCGGCCTCGGGGCCCGAAGCGTCTAGGGCAGTGCTCGTCATGTGGGCACCTCCCTCCCTTCCAGGACGTCTGGCACGCGGCGGAGGGTTCCCGCCGACTGGTCGCGCCAATATGTCCAACGTGTCGGCGAGTCAAATGTTCCCTGTCTCGATTGGATATCGAAGAGGGTGGTATGGATCACTCTCCCATGAGTGGCGCAGGACCGACCCATGCGGGTAATGGCGCCCGCTCGGTCCGAGTGCGAGAACCGCCACGCGACAGGCGTTCCGGGCTCGGGGGAGGGCGCAGGGGAGCGGACGATGGGATCGATGGCTGCCGCCAACCGCGGACCTCCTTGGAAGAGGGGCCGAAGAGACCGGATACTCAAGTAGACGCCGGGGAGCTTTCGGAAGTTCCCCGCCAACCGGACAAGGTCTCCCGGGCCAGGGTCCCACGTGTACGGACCACACCGGTAAACGCGCCCTCGCCCCGGGTACGGCCGGTGATCCGGCTCCGACCAGCGGCGCGAGGGGTGTGGCGAGCGAGGGTGGTCCGCGGGGTGACCGGCCGATGCCGTCCGTTCAGGAACCGGGGCGGCGCAGTGTGACCAGGTCGGGCTTGCCGGAGGCGAGCATCGGCAGCGCGGCGCGCAGGTCCAGTTCCCGAGGGCACGCGTAGGCGGGCAGCCGTTCGCGGACCCATCCCCGCAGCTCCTCCAGCGCGGGCGGATTCCCGGGGTCGGCGGGTACCACGACCGCCGTCACCCGCTCGCCCCACTCGGGGTCGGGGCGGCCCACCACCACCGACTCCGCGATCTCCGGGCGGGCGGCCAGGATGGCGTTCACCTGGCCGGGGACCACCTTGTGGCCGCCCGTGTTGACCACCTCGTCCATGCGGCCCAACACGTGCAGACGCCCCTCGGCGTCCACACGGCCCAGGTCGTTGGTGCGCAGCCACAGGCGCCCGGCGTCGTCGCGGGACATCCCGGCCTCGTCCTCGTCCCGGGCCCAACCTCCTGGCCCCGAGCCCGGTGGCAGCCGGTACCCGGTGAGCAGGGTCGGGCCGCCCAGTACGACGCGGCCGGGCTCCCCGGGCCCCGCACCGGCGATGCGGACCTCGATCCCGTCCAGCGCGACCCCGTCGTACACGCACCCGCCGCAGGTCTCGCTCATGCCGTAGGTGGTCACCACCCGGCCGCCCGCCGCGCGGGCCGCGGCCAGCAGGGAGGGCTCTGCCGCCGCGCCGCCGAGCAGGATCGTGCCGAACGCCGAGAGGTCCGCCCCGGCGGCCAGGAGGCGGCGCAGCTGGGTGGGGACCAGCGAAACGTGTGGCCGCAGCTCACGCGCCAGCTCCGCCACCGCGTCCGTGTCGAACGGCGCGTGCACCACCTCGCCCCCGGTGACCAGGGCGCGGATCATCACCTGGATGCCGGAGATGTGCCCGGCCGGAAGCACGCACAGCCAGCGGTCGCCCGGGGCGGCGCCGATCCTCGACACCGAGGCACGGGCCGAGGCGCGCAGGGCGGACGCGGACAGCTCCACGCCCTTGGGCTCGCCGGTCGAACCCGAGGTGGTGACGACCAGAGCCGCGTCCGGACCCACCGCGACGCCACCGGGCAGGTCGGTGGTGCCGTCGGGGGTACGCAGCGACGAGGGCCGCATGGCGGCCAACAGGGCCTCGGCGCGCGGGTCGGGGGTGCCGTCGGGAATGGGTAGCAGAGCGGGGCCGGTGCGGTCCAACGCCCGGGCGAGCAACCCGTGCATGACGTCGGGGGTCAGACCGCGTACCGCCTGGAGGGTGCGTTCGCCCTCGCGGCCGGGGACCTGGGACCGGGGTTCGCTTGCTTGTGCCACGGTGCTCCAGCGTACGCCCGACCAGGGGAGCGGCCGTCCTGTGGGGCCGGGTGTCGGGTGCGTGGCTGCCCGTCCCGGCTCGCCTGGCACAATGCGTAGGGTTGACGTCTGGGCGCGACGGTCACCCCGGCCGCGCCCACACCGTCCCCATCCCCGTGAGGAGAAGCAGAAGCCGTGAGCAGCGTGATCGACTGGCAGCGGTCGGGCGAGTATTCCGACATCATCTACGAGACCGCGGAGGGCATCGCCAAGATCACGATCAACCGCCCCGAGCGGCACAACGCGTTCCGTCCCCAGACGCTCTTCGAGCTCCAGACGGCCTTCGGCAACGCCCGGGACGACTCCAGCGTCGGCGTGATCATCTTCACCGGCGCCGGTGACCAGGCGTTCTGCTCCGGTGGCGACCAGAAGATCCGCGGCGACGACGGCTACATCGGCGACGACGCCGTGGCCCAGCAGGGCATCGGCCGCCTCAACGTGCTCGACCTCCAGGTGCAGATCCGCCGCCTGCCCAAGCCCGTGATCTGCATGGTCGCCGGGTGGTCCATCGGCGGCGGCAACGTCCTCCAGGTGTGCTGCGACCTCACCATCGCCGCCGACAACGCCAAGTTCGGCCAGACCGGACCCAAGGTCGGCTCCTTCGACGGCGGCTACGGCGCCTGGCTGCTCGCCGAGACCGTGGGCCTGAAGAAGGCCCGCGAGATCTGGTACCTGTGCCGCCAGTACAGCGCACAGGAGGCGCTGGACATGGGCATGGTCAACACCGTCGTGCCGCTGGCGGACCTGGAGAAGGAGACCGTCTCCTGGGCCCGCGAGATGCTGGACAAGTCCCCGCTGGCGCTGCGCATGCTCAAGGGCGCCATCAACGCCGTGAGCGACGGCGCCGCCGGGATGCAGCAGTTCGCCGGTGACGCCACGATGCTCTACTACATGAGCGAGGAGGCCCAGGAGGGCCGGGACGCCTTCAAGGAGAAGCGCCGTCCGGAGTTCGACAAGTTCCCGCGTCGCCCGTGACCGGCGCCTCGGAGCCTGCCCCGGCGGTGACCGCCACCGGGGGGCGGGCCTTCGCCATCGGCCTGCGCAACCGCTTCCGGGGCATCACGGTCCGTGAGGGAATGCTGGTGCGCGGTCCCGCCGGGTGGGGCGAGTTCTCACCCTTCGCCGAGTACGGGCCGCGCGAGGCCTCCCGATGGTGGGCCGCCTGCCTCGAGGCGGCCCACCAGGGCTGGCCGGAGCCGGTGCGTGACCGGGTGGCCGTCAACGTGACCGTGCCCGCCGTGGACCCCCGACGCGCCGCCGCGATCGTCGCGGCGGGCGGCTGCGCCACCGCCAAGGTCAAGGTCGCGGAAAAGGGCCAGGACTGGCGCGAGGACGTGGCCAGGGTCGAGGCGGTCCGCTCCGCGATCGGCCCCTCCGGCCGGGTGCGGGTGGACGCCAACGGCGCCTGGGACGTGGACACCGCCGTTCGCATGACACGCGAGCTGGACCGGTTCGACCTCGAGTACGTGGAGCAGCCCTCCGCGACCCTGGACGAGCTGGCCGCCGTGCGCCGCCGGGTCGACGTGCCGGTGGCCGCCGACGAGTCCATCCGCCGCGCGGAGGACCCCCTGCGGGTGCGCGCCTCCGAGGCGGCGGACATCGTGGTGCTCAAGGTGCAGCCCCTGGGCGGCGTGAGTGCCGCACTGCGGGTGGCCGAGGCCTGTGGACTCCCTGTGGTGGTCTCCAGCGCGGTGGAGACGTCCGTGGGACTGGCCGCCGGGGTGGCCCTGGCCGCCTGTCTGCCCGAACTCCCGTACGCCTGCGGCCTGGCGACCATGCAGATGCTCGACGCCGACGTCACCGCCGACCCGCTGTTGCCCGTGGACGGGTTCCTCCCGGTCCGTCCGTCCCAGGTGGACGAGGCCGCCCTGGCCGCGGTCGAGATCGATCCGGGTGCCTGGCGCGCACGGGCCGAAGCCGCCGATGCGGCGGGGCGGACCCCCTCCGACCGGGCCTGACCTACCACGGGGCACGGTGACGGGTGTTGCGGAGTGACGTGCGACCGTACCCGGTGGGCATGAGATCACAGCCGGGTTCGCTCGCCGTTCGGAACCGAACGGGGTTCACTGGAAGGGTCCGGGCCCGTTCGACCGGGTCGCATCGCACGGGGATACTGGTACATACCTTGACGAACGAAAGACTCTGATGAATCCGTCTACCGCCCTGGCACGGGTCCTCGTCGACGAACTGGCCCGCTGCGGGATGGTCGAGGCCGTCGTCGCTCCCGGATCGCGCTCGACGCCCTTGGCGCTGGCCCTGGTCGCCCACCCCGGCGTCCGGGTCCACGTGCGTGTGGACGAGCGATCGGCCTCCTTCCTCGCCCTCGGCCTGGCCCGCGCCTCACGCCGACCCGTCGCGGTGGTGTGCACCTCCGGCACGGCGGCCGCCAACCTCCACCCCGCGGTGATGGAGGCGGACGAGAGCGGCGTGCCGCTGCTGGTACTCACCGCCGACCGGCCCCCGGAACTGCGCGGCACCGGTGCCAACCAGACGGTGGACCAGATCGGCCTGTACGGCGGCGCCGTGCGCATGTTCGCCGAGGTCGGCACCCCCGACCCCGCCCCGGGCATGGTGGCGTACTGGCGCTCGCTGTCCTGTAGGGCCTGGGCGTCCGCGACCGGCGGCCGCCCCGGCCCCGTCCACCTCAACGTGGCCTTCCGCGACCCGCTCACCCCCGACGAACCCTCCGCCACCCCCACCTGGACGGCGCCCCTGGACGGGCGCCCGGACGGCCGCCCGTGGATCTCGCGCCCGGCTCCGTTCACCGAGCCCGCGCCGCTGGTGCTGCCCGACGTCGAGCGCGGCGTGATCGTCTGCGGTGACGGCGACTTCGACCCCGTCCCCTTCCTTGCCCTGGCCGAGGTGACGGGCTGGCCCCTGCTGGCCGAGCCCACCTCCAACGCCCGCAGGGTCGGCGCGCTCTCCACCTACCGGCAGCTGCTGGCCTCACCGGGGTTCGCCGACGCGCACGCACCCGAGCTGGTCGTGAGCGTGGGGCGGCCGAACCTGTCCCGGCAGGTCCTGGCCTACCTGCGCCGAGCCGAACGCCACGTGGTGGTCACCGCGGGGGCGTTGGGCGACCCGGCGGCGAGTCTGGCCAACGACTTCTCCGACCCCGCGCGCACCGCCACCGACGTCGTCGCGGCGGTGGCCCCGCCAGCCGGGCTGGACTGGGCGCACCCGCGCCGCACCGACTGGTCGGGTTCCTGGGAGCGAGCCGAGGCGGTCGCCCGCGAGGCCATCGACTCTGTGCTGGACGCGGACGAGACCCTGTCCGAGCCGCGCCTGGCTCGCGACCTCGTCGCCCACCTGTCCGCTGGTTCGCTGCTGTTCGCCGGTGCGAGCATGCCCATCCGCGACCTCGACGCCACGATGCGCGCCCGCTGCGGTGTGCGCCTGGTCGGCAACCGCGGGGTGAGCGGGATCGACGGGACGGTGTCCACGGCGATCGGCGCGGCCCTGGCCCACCAGAAGGAGGGCGAGGGCCCGGCCTACGCCCTGGTGGGCGACCTGGCCATGCTGCACGACCAGAACGGCCTGATCATCGGCCCGGGCGAGCCCCGCCCCGACCTCGTGGTCATCGTCGTCAACAACGACGGCGGCGGCATCTTCTCGGGCCTGGAACAGGCGGGCCACCCCGACTTCGAGCGGGTGTTCGGCACCCCGCACGGCGTCTCCATGGAGCGGGTGGCGGCCGTGGCGGACCTGCCGTACACCCGGGTGGAGTGGGCCACCGACCTGCCCAAGGCCCTCCTCGGAGAGGGTCTGCGGATGGTGGAGGTCCGCACGACCAGAGCGGGCAGCGCGGCCCTGCGGCGCCGTATCCAGGACGCCGTGGACCACGCACTCGGCGCTCTGTCCTAGCGGGAGCGTCACACGAAGGGGGAGGCACGGAGCACCGTGCCTCCCCCTTCGCGCGCCGGGTCAGCGGTCCAGGATGTTCGTCAGGTCGAACTCCAACTTCAGCGGAACGGAGGTCCTGAGGGACTTCCGGTGGATGGTCGGCCTGCCGTAGTCGCCCGACGGGCTGGCGGGGTCCTTCTCGTACTCGTAGACCACCGCGTCGTTCCCGTCCTGCTCGACGCGCCAGTAGAAGCGCACACCGGCCCGCGCGTAGAGCTCGGGCTTGCGTTCACGGTCCCGTACCTCCGACTCCTTGGAGACCACCTCGACCGCCAGCTCCACCGCCTCCGGCGGGAACCAGGTCTGTTCCAGTTTCTGGAACGCGTCCGTACGGACCAGCATCAGGTCCGGCTCCGGCCGCTGCCGTTCGGAGAGTCTGATGGTGAACTCCCTCGCGACCCGCAGCCCCGCGGACACGTTGACCTTGAGTGCGTCTCCGAGGAGTTCGAGGACGAGCATGTGGAACAGCTTCTGGGGGCTCACCAGTACCAGGTTTCCGTCGATGAGTTCGGTGTGCGGCGGAAGATCCGGGATACGGTCGAGGTCGTCAGCGGTGAAGCCGTCCTGCGGCGGCATGGGGAGGACCACGGTGTCCTCGAACTCTGGCGCTTGTTGCTCGGCCACTGTCGGAGCGGACATGTGACTGCCTTCGGTCGTCGGATCGTTCTTGTCGCTCACCGTAGCCATCCCCGCTGTCCCTGGTGTCGCTTTTCGCGATTGTTCCTACCCAGAGCATGCACCAGAACCCGGGGTCGCCGGTCGACCACGGGTCCGAGGACACGCCCGAGTCCCCCCCGGGGGCGGTGTCGAGGTCGGCGCGCGTCGTGACGGGTTCCGCGGGGTTCGACGGTCATACTGTCGGGACCGTCACGAGGGAGGGCGCGATGCGCGACGTGGTCTATTCGATGGGTGTGTCGTTGGACGGCTACATCGTCGGGCCGGACGGCTCCTTCGACTGGTCGGTACCGGACGAGGAGGTCTTCGCCCTCGCCACCGACGAGGTGCGCCGGGTCGGCGTCTACCTGCTGGGACGACGCCTCTACGAGACGATGGCCTACTGGGAGACCGTCGACCAGAACCCGGCACACGACCACTCGACGGTCGAGTTCGCCGAGATCTGGCGGGCGCTCCCGAAGGTGGTGTTCTCCTCCACGCTGTCCGAGGTACGCGGCAACACCCGTCTGGCGTCCGGCGGTCCGGCGGAGGAGATCGCACGGCTGAGGGCCGGTCCGGGGGAGGGCGACATCGCCGTCGGCGGCGCGACCCTGGCAGCCCAGGTGGCCGATCTGGGCCTGATCGACGAGTTCCGGCTCCGGGTGTACCCGGTGCTGGTGGGCGGCGGCATCCCGTTCTTTCCCCGGGGCGAGCGCCGGAGGGATCTCCGGCTCGTCGAGTCCCGCACCGTCGGTGGGGGGATCGTCTACCTCCGCTACCGCGTGGCACGCTGACCGCGAGAGCGGAGGGACCGACGCCCCGCCGGATCGGTCCGGCGGGGCGCCCGTGCCTAGCCGCGCTCGAAGTGGCGGCGGCGTTCGAGGTCGGTGACGGTTGCGGAGAAGGCCGCGAGTTCGGCGCGGCCCGCCGCCGCCTGGTTGCGCACCACCTCAGGGCCGAAGCAGGACCGGGCGATCTCGCTGTCCTCCCAGGCCAGGACGGCCTCCTCCAGAGAGGCGGGCAGGCGGGCGGCGCCGCTGGCCGAGGCGTCCCCCGCTGTGGGCTCGGGCAGGGGGAGTGCCTGGTCGATGCCGTACAGGCCCGCCGCGACGACCCCCGCCACCGTCAGGTGGGGGTTGGCGTCCCCGCCCGGCACCCGGAACTCGATCCGCGCGGACCCGCCCGATCCGATCACCCGCACCGGGCAGGTGCGGTTGTCCAGACCCCAGGTGACGGTGTTCGGCGCGTAGGCCTGCGGTGACAGGCGCTTGTACGAGTTGACGTTGGGCGCGTACAGCAGGGCGAAGTCGCGGGCGCAGGCCAGCTGCCCGGCCACGAAGTGCTCCATGTGCTTGGACATGCCGTGCCGCCCCGCGCCGTCGTCGGCGAAGACCGGTGCGCCGGTCTGGTCGCGCAGCGACAGGTGCACGTGGCAGGAGTTGCCCTCGCCGCCGTCGAACTTGGCCATGAAGGTCAGCGCGACCCCGGCCTGCGCCGCCAGCGCCCGGGCCCCCGCCTTGTACACGACGTGGTTGTCGCAGGTGCGCAGGGCGTCGTCGTAGCGGAAGACGATCTCGTACTGGCCGGGATGGCACTCGCCCCGGGCCGACTCCACCGTCATGCCGGTGCGCTCCATGGCGGTGCGGATGCGCCGCATCAGCGGGTCGATCTCGGTGACCTCGGGCAGCGCGTAGTCGGAGTTGAACCGGGTGGCCGTGGTCAGGCCCCGGTAGTCGGCCTCGAACGCCTCCTGGTAGGAGTCCCGGAACACGAGGAACTCCAGTTCCGTCCCGGCCAGGGCGTGCCAGCCGCGTTCGGCGAGGCGGTCCAGCTGGGTTCGGAGCACCTGCCGGGGCGCCACCGGTACCGGGTTCCCCTCGGAGTCGCGGGCGTCGCCGAGCACCAGGGCGGTGCCCGGGTCCCAAGGTAGGTAGCGCAGGGTGGCGGGGTCGGGCAGGACCGAGAGGTCGCCGAGGCCGCCGCCCCAGGGGTCGACGGCGTAACCGGGCCGCGACTCCATCTCGACGTCCGTGGCGAGCAGGTACTGGCAGGCGTCGAAGCCGGTCTCCAACGTCCGGGAGAGGAAGTCCCGGGGGTTGATCCGGCTGCCCTGCACCCGGCCCTGGAGGTCGGGCAGGGCCACGATCACGTCGGTGATCGCGCCCGACTCCACGTCGGCGCGCAGGCGGTCGAGCGGCACGGGGAAGGGCGGAGGCGCAGGGCTGGGAGGCAGGGTCTCGGTCAGGGGCGGCAGTCCGTCGCCGACGAGCGGGTTCACCGGGTCTCCTCGGTACTGGTGGCGGGGGCCCGGTACAGCGGGTTGGGAATGGGCGGCGCGTCCAGGTGGAACTCGGCGTCGCGTTCGGCCCGGTCGTGGTAGCCACCGCCCAGCAGGCGCTCGCGGTTCAGGCACACCCGCTCGTACTCCGGGGCGAGCAGGTCGAACGTCGCGAAGCGTTCGGCCAGCTCGGGGAACTCCTCCTGGTAGCGCGTGATCTCCGCCCGGACCAGGTCCCAGAACCGTTCCTCCGGCACGTCCAGCGACTCGTGGACCAGCGGCGCGAGGTAGCGGAAGTGGCCGACGAACAGGGACTTGGCGACGGAGGAGGTGAGTTCCCGGGCGTCGAAGCGCATGAGCACGCCCAGGGTCTCCTCGGGCAGGTCCGCGTACTCGGGCAGGTCGGTGTCCAGGAGTTTCATGTCGTCCACGAAGTCCTTGACGGCGAGCCGTACCGGGCGGTCGCGCTCGTCGTGGACCACGATCGCGTTCTCCCCGTGCGGGTTGAAGGCCAGCCCGTACCGGTAGAGCAGGTGCAGGATCGGCGGCAGGAGGGCGGCGAACAGGGCGCGCAGCCACTCCTCGGCACCGAGGCCGGAGCGCTCCACGAGTTCGGCGACCAGCGCCCGTCCCTCGCCGTCCACGTGCAGCAGGGCGGCCAGCGTGCGGGCGCGCTCGCCCGGGTCGAGCTGTTCGGTGACCGGCTCGCGCCACAGGGCTCCCAGCAGCTGGCGGTGGCGGTAGGGGGCGTCGGGGATGTCCTCCAGGACCGGGTGGCGCACGGCCACCGCCGCGACCTCGCCGGGCAGGACCACCCGGCAGCGCTCGGACAGGAACGGATCCCGGTCGCGCAGGGCGTGTACCCACCCCGTGCTGGCGGGCGCCGCCCGGCACAGCTCGGTGGGGATGCCCCGGTAGACCATCGTGTTCAGGATGGCCAGCGACAGTTTGACGTTGAGCCGATCCGGGCGGCCGAGGTTGGTGAAGGTGCGGACGGACTGCTGCGGCAGGTAGTCGTCGGCCGCCTCGCCCAGCGCAACGACGAGGCGGTGCGCGATCTCGGCGGCGAACAGCGGCACGACCACCTCGTCCCACTGCCAGGGGTGGACCGGCAGCCACACGAACTCGGTGGCCGCGGTTCCGGAGCCCAGGAGGGAGTCCTCCAAGCGCTCAGTGAACAGGGAGGTCAGCTCGGGGCCGAGTTCTCGGGAGCGCAGTGCCTCCTGGTCCAGGCCGGGCACACCGTGGTGCTCGGCCAGGGAGCGGTGTACCGCGATCCAAGGCATGCGCGTGGGCCTGCGCGCCTCGGGCGGGTACTGCGCGCGGTCCCGGGCGGAGAAGCCCACCCGGCCCTTGTTGGCGAAGATCCAGGGGTGGCCGGTCTGGTGTCCCTCCAGCTCGGCGTGGGGGAGCGCGGCCAGCGCGGCGCTGGTGGTGCGGGAGGAGGCCAGACGGGCGTCGGCGCTCAGGGTGGCGCTCAGTTCCCCGACCGTGAACGCCTCCACGGCGGGGTCGACGATTCCGGCCGCGCCGAGGTCGCGCAGGAGCCGGAAGGGTGAGGCCGCGGTCCGGGTGCCGTCGCGGGCCTCACGCTCGGCGGTACCGGGGCGGACCCGCCAGCCGTCCATGGCGGTGCGCCGTCCCTCGAAGACGTAGGAGGCGCCGGAGTGGACCGGGGCCCGCCAGCGCCCGGGGCCGTCGGCGTCGGGGCGCAGGGCGAACTCGAAGCAGAGCTCGGCGAGCATCTTGGCGGCCAGGTGGCCGCTGGCGCGGTCCCAGTGTTCGGCGGTGAGTTCCGGGGGGACCGGCAGCGGCCCCCGTGCGGTGGCCGTGTCCTGCGTCGTGGTCACGGACCGGGTCCGGGCACGGGGCGGGTTCTGGGTGGTCATCTGGTTTCTCCGAGCTGGTCGCGGTCAGGGCCGGGCGAGGGGGTTGTCGACCAGGCCGTGCATGACGTCGAACTCGGCGTCGCGTTCGGCGCGTTCGTGGAAGCCGCCGCCCATGAGCTGTTCGCGGTTGAGGGCGACCCGGCCCACCTTGGGGGCGAGCAGGTCGAACATCGCGAAGCGGTCGGCCAGCTCGGGGAAGCGCTCCTGGTAGGCGAGGACCTGCTCGCGGGCCAGGCGCCACAGGGCCTCACCGGGCACGCCCAGCTGTCGTTCGACGATGTCGGCGAGGAAGCGCAGGTGCCCGGCGCAGATCGCGGACAGCACGGAGTGGGCCAGTTCCTCGGGCTTCCAGCGGTGCAGGACCGAGCGCACGTGGTCGGGGATCTCGGCGTACTCGGGCAGGTCGAAGGGGAGCAGTTCGACGTCGGAACCGAAGTCCTTCAGGGCGACGCGGACGGGGGTCTCGTCGGCGTCGAAGACCAGCACGACGTTCTCGCCGTGGGGTGTGAAGGAGGCGCCGTAGCGGTGGAGGTAGTGCAGCACCGGTGGGAACAGCGCTCCCAGGAACCGCTCCAGCCACACCCGTGGTTCCAGGCCCGAGCGTTCGACCAGTTCGGTGACCAGTGCCCGCCCGTCGGAACCCTCCAGGAGCAGGCAGGCCATGGTGCGGGCCCGTTCCCCCGGGGCGAGGTGGCGGTGGATCGGCTCGCGCCAGATGGTGCCCAACAGCTCGTGGAAGCGGTAGGGGGCCTGCGGCATCCGGTCGAACACGGGGTGGGGGACGGTCGCCGAGGCGCGCTCGGCGAGCATGATCACCCCGGTCTCGTCGAAGTACGGGTCGCGTTCGGCGAGTGAGCGCAACCAGGTGCTCGTGTGCGGGGCGCATCCGGTCTGGGTCCCCGAGAGCCCGCGCCACACCAGGGTGTTGCGGATCATCAGCGGCACCTTGACGTTGAGGCGGTCGGGCCGGTCCAGGTTCATCAGGGTGCGGATGGACTGGAAGGGGCGGTAGCGGTCACGGCTCAGCCCCAGCCGCACCACCCGACCGAGGGCGATCTCGGAGGCGAAGAGCGGCGAGACGACCTCGTCCCACTGGAAGGGGTGGACCGGCATCCACAGGTAGGCGTCCGGGTCCTCGCCGCGCGCCCGCACCGCCTCGGCGAACTCCGCGCGTTGGTCCTCGTCGAGTTCGCGGGCGAGCAGGCCGTGCCGTTCGGTGCCGGCCATGGACTGGAAGCGCCCCAGGTCGGGGTGGACCGCGATCCACACCAGGCGGAACGCGCCGCGGGCCTCGGGGGTGTAACGGGCGGCGTCGGCGGCGGAGAACCCCAGGCGGCCCTTGTTGACGAAGATGCAGGGGTGACCGGTCTGGTGGCCCTCCAGGTCCTCGTAGGGGAGGTCGGCGAGCTCGGCGGCCCCGAGGGACGAGGCGATCAGCCTGGCGTCGGCCGCGTGGGTGGCCAGCAGGTCGCGGACCACCTCGGCCAGGGAGTCGCCGGGCAGTCCCACGGTGGTCTGCGCGTCGGTGACGAACAGGGCCGGGTCCCAGGCTGGCTCCTCCCCGTCCCGTGTGTGACGGACCAGGGAGTCGGGGTCCACGTGCCAGGAGCCGAACCCGCCCCTCCGCGCGGTGAAGCCGTAGGAGACCCCGTCGTCAACGGCCAGCGTCCAGGCGGGGGAGCCGTCGGACGCGGCCCGCCGCGCGGCTTCGGGGACCACCATCTCCTCGTAGGCCATCTCTCCGACCATGTGTGCGAGCAGGCGCCGCCCGGCCCTTCGCCAGATCGCGGGATCAGTGGTGGCGGGGTCCACGGGGTCGGGTGTGGCGGGTGCGGTCTCGGGCAAGGGGTTCCCTTCCGTCCGGCGGTCGGTCGGCGTGGTGGACGTGCCGGTCACCGGCGCTCCTCGGCCGGCACACCGAAGGTCTGGTAGGCGGTGCGTTCGGGGAGCCGGTACACGGTGCGCCCGGTGAGGCTGTTGAGGATCGTGGCGGCCCTCCATGCGCCCAGGCCCAGGTCCGGGGTGCCCACGCCGTGCGTGTGCAGCTCGGCGTTCTGCACGTGGATGGGGGCGGTCAGCGCGGGATCGGTCTCCAGACGGTGGTCCGGTCCGATCACGTGTCGTCCGCGCGCGTCCGTGCGCAGGAACTTGGCCACGGGCGCGAGGAAGTCGGGCGAGCGCTGGGCGTACCCGGAGGCGGCCACCACCGCGTCGGTGCGCACCGTGAACGCGCGTTCCTGCTCGCGGTGGCGGAAGCGCAGCTCGTAGCCGTTCCCCTCCGCACGGGCGTCGACGAGTTCGCACTGCGCGGCCAGGGAGGCGCCGACCTCGCCGCCGCCGATGCCGCGCTCGTAGAGCTCGTCGTGGATCTCGGCGATGGTGTCGGCGCTGATGCCCTTGTACAGCTGCCACTGCTGGGGCACCAGGCGGTCGCGCACCGGTTCCGGCAGGGAGTGGAAGTAGGCCGTGTAGTCCGGGGTGAAGTGCTCCAGGCCCAGCTTGGAGTACTCCATGGGGGCGAAGGCGGGTGAGCGGGTCAGCCAGCGCACCCGGGTGTCGCGGTGCTCCGGGGAGCGCAGCAGGTCCAGGAAGACCTCCGCGCCCGACTGCCCGGAGCCGACGACGGTCACGTCGCCCGCGTCGGCCAGCGCGTCCGCGTGGTCGAGGTAGTCGGCCGCGTGCAGGACGCGTTCGCCCTCCAGTGCGCGCAGGGGCTCGGGTAGCACCGGAGCGGTGCCGATCCCGAGCACCAGGGCGTGGCCGCGAACGGTCTCCCTGGATCCGTCGGCCCGCGTGTACTCGACCGTGAACGCGTCGTCCTCGGCGCGTACGGCCGTGACCTCCGCGTCGAACCGGCAGGAGTCCAGGCTGCGAGCGACCCACCGGCAGTAGTCGTCGTACTCGCGGCGCGGCACGTGGAAGTGCTCGGCGAAGTAGAAGGGGAAGAGGCGGTCGTGCTCGCGCAGGTAGGACAGGACCGACCACCGGCTGGTCGGGTCCACCATGCTCACCAGGTCGGCGAGGAAGGGCACCTGGAGGCGGGCCCCCTCCAGCAGGAGCCCCGGGTGCCAGGAGAAGTCCGGACGCGCCTCCAGGAAGCGCGCGGAAAGCCCGGGCACCGCGTCGGCGAGGGCGGCCAGGGCGAGGTTGAACGGGCCGAGGCCGACCCCCACCAGGTCGTGGACGCGGTGGTCGTCGTCGTGCGGGAGGGTCAACGGTTCTCCTCGGGGACGGTCCGTTCGGCGTCGCCCGCCCTGACCACCTCGTCGAGCAGTGCGGCGGTGTCATCGGCGGTCGTGTCGGGGTTGAGCAGGGTGAGCTTGAGCCACACCCGGCCGTCCACGCAGGTGCGCCCGACCACGGCGCGGCCCCGTTCGAGCAGGCGGCGGCGCAGGCGCGCGTTGACGGTGTCGGACCGCTCTCCCGCGCGGTACCGGAAGACCACGGTGGTGAGGCTGGGCATGGCCAGGAGTTCCAGGTCCGGGTGCGCGTCGGCGAGCGCGGCGGTCTCCAGCGCGAGGTCGTGGCAGGCCTCCACCAGGCGTCCGAGACCGTCGGTGCCCAGTGCGCGCAGGGTGACGGCGATCTTGAGGACGTCGGCTCGGCGGGTGGTGCGCAGCGAGTAGCCGAGCAGGCTCGGGTAGCCCGCCTCCTCGTCGTCGGCGGGGTTGAGGTACTCCACCGAGCGGGACAGCGGCGCGAACAGGGCGCGCTCACGGGTGAGGAGCAGCCCGGCGGCCACCGGCTGCCAGCCGAGCTTGTGCAGGTCCAGGCTGACCGAGTCGGCCTCCTCGATCCCGGTGAGCAGGCCGCGCAGACGTCGGGAGAAGAGGGCGCCGCCGCCGTAGGCGGCGTCCACGTGCAGCCACACGCCGAACTCCCGGCACAGGCGGGCGACCGCGTCGAGCGGGTCGACACCGCCCAGGTCGGTGGTTCCGGCGGTGGCGACCACGGCCACGACCGTGTCGCCCTCGGCGCGCACACGCTCGACGGCCGCACGGAGTGCCTCGGGGCGCATGCGGTGCCGCTCGTCCACCTCGACGGTGACCACGGCGTCCTCGCCCAGACCGAGGAGGGCGGCGGAGCGCTGCACGGAGAAGTGCGCCACCTCCCCGCACAGCACTCGGGGCCGGGCGGTGCCGGTGGTCCCGGCCATCCCGTGGCGCCCGGCTCCGGGCAGGGCGTGGTCGCGGGCGAGCAGCAGGGCGGTCAGGTTGGACTCGGTGCCGCCGGAGGTGACCACGCCTCCGGCACCGGATCCGTCGTAGCCGAGAAGTCCGGCCAGCTCGGCCACCACCTCGGTCTCCAGGGCGGTGGCGGCGGGGGCCTGGTCCCAGGAGTCCATGGACTGGTTGAGTACCGACGCGACGGTGTCGGCGGCCACCGCGACGGCCAGGGGCGGGCAGTGCAGGTGGGCCGCGCAGTGGGGGTG
>NZ_LAVM01000009.1:0-101883 GCF_001083815.1 Nocardiopsis sp. SBT366
GGGTGGGAAAGCGGGCTCCCGGAGGGTGTGCGGAGCGGGGTCCACGAAGGGAGCCGAAGACCGCCGAAGCGCCCTCGGAGTCAAAGGGCAGGCCCCTCACCTGGGTGATTCGCCGGAAGGTCGTATAGTTATGATCATTATGGCGAATCGTTACAGCGACTGGCCCACCATGGGCGGACCCCTGCCCGAGCGCATGTCCAAGGCCGAGGGCGTGGTGCGCCACATCAGCGGCATCATCATGAACAAGCAGGTCAGCCCGGGTGACCGCCTCGGCACCAAGGAGGAGCTGCGCCAGCGGTTCGAGGTCTCCGTCGGCACCTTCAACGAGGTGGTCAGGCTCCTGGAGACACGCGGTCTGGTGGAGGCGCGTCCCGGCCCCCGCGGAGGCATCTTCGTCAGCTCCCCCAGTGCGCACATCCGGCTGAGCCACCTCATCCTGGGGCTGGGAGACGACGCGTTGTCGGTCGCCAACAGCCTGGAGGTCCGTGAGGCCCTGGAGGCCACCATCGCCGAGCACGCGGCGCGGGAGGCGGGCAGAGAACAGATCCAACGCCTGCGGGAGATCGTGGCCCTGATGGCGGACCTCAGGGACGACCCGGCCGGTTATCTGGCCCGCAACTGGGAGCTGCACGAGGAGATCGCACGGATCTCCTCCAACCAGCTGCTGAGCACCCTGTACGTGTCGCTCCTCGACAACGCGCGCGAATCGGTGCGCGAGATCGCGGCGGACCCCGGCTTCGAGGCGGGTTTCGAGGCCAACCTCCAGCTGCACCGCAACCTGGTGGACGCCATCGCCTCGGGTGACGCCCGGCTCGCCAGACGCGCGGCCGACGAACACACACCGCCGCGCAGCAGCACACGCACGCCGCCGGGCTGAACCGGACGGCAGGGGCGACGGGGCGGGCTTCGTGGAGTTCGGGGGACGCACGTTGACATATTAACCATAATCAATAGAGTGATTGCATTCCGTCATCCTCCAGGAGCGTTCCGACGTGACCCCCCTGAACTCCCTCACGCGGCGTGGTCGCCTGGACCACGGTCCGCGCACGTCGACCCTCGGCACCCTACGCCGGGGTCTGGTCGGCGTCGTCGTCGCCCTGTGCCTCGCTGAGGCCGTGGCCCGCTGGGGTGTGGACTCGTCCGCGCTGCCCCCGGTCTCCGTGGTCCTGGCCAACACCGGGCGGCTCCTGGTCGACCCGGCCTTCCTCACCGAGGTCGCCGCCACCCTCACCGCCGCCGTCACCGGCCTCGCCATCGCGGCGGTCGCCGGTGTCGGCCTGGGACTGCTCCTGGGCTCCCTGCGCTGGGTCGAACGCGCCTCCTCGGTGGTGGTGGAGTTCCTCCGCCCGATCCCCTCCGTGGCGCTCATCCCGGTGGCCATCCTCGTCTTCGGCCAGGGGTCAGAGATGAAGGTGGCCCTGGTGACCTACGCGGCACTGTGGCCGATCCTGTTCAACACCCTCTACGGGGTGCGGGCCGTGGAGCCGCTGGCCAGGGAGTCGGCCCGGGTGTTCGGGGTGCCCCGGCTCGCGGTCCTGGCCCGGGTGGTCCTGCCGTCCACCGCACCCTTCGTCGCAGCCGGGGTGCGGATCTCGGCCGCGATCGCGCTGATCGTCACCGTCAGCGCCGAACTGCTCGCCGGCGCCGCCGAGGGTCTGGGCAGCTGGATCCTGCGCATGAGCTCGGGCGGCGCCAACACCGACATGGTCTACGCGGGGACGATCGTGGCCGGGCTCCTGGGTCTGGTCGTGAACGGGCTCCTGCGCGCCGGTGAACAGCGGCTCTTCCGCTGGAAGCGCCTCATGGAGGAACAGACGTGAAGACGTTCCCGACGGTGGAGCCGACCTCGAACGCGCGAGGGCCCGGCATGGTGCGACCGGCACCCGCGAACCCCGGCCAGGGGTCCCAGGGGCCTGCACGATCGGGCCGGACCGGACGCACCGGGCGCGCGCTGGGATCGTTCCTGCTGCGGTGGGCCGTCCTGGCCGGACTGCTGCTGGTGTGGGAACTGGCGGCGCTGAACGCGCGCTCGCCGTTCTTCCCCCCGCCCACCGAGTTCCTGGCCCGCGCCGGTGAACTGTGGCTGCCCTCGGCCGAGGCATGGCTGACCGACAGCATGCGCGACGACGTCCTGCCCAGCCTGGCGCGAATGCTCGCCGGTCTGGCCCTGGCCACCGTCACCGCGGTCGCCCTGGGCGTGGCCATCGGCCTGAACCGACGGATCGGCGACTACCTCGATCCCGTCGTCCAGTTCGCCCGCGCGCTGCCGCCACCCGCGCTCATCCCCCTGTTCCTGGTGCTGTTCGGTCGCGACGACCTGATGCGGGTGCTGCTGATCGCCTTCGGGACGTCCTGGCCGATCCTCATCAACACCATCGAGGGCGTACGCTCCATCGACCCGCTCAAGCACGCCACCGCCCGCGTGTTCGGCGTTCCCCTGCACACACGCCTCACCCGCATCGTCCTGCCCGGCGCCTCGCAGAAGATCCTCGCGGGGGTGCGCACCGCCCTCGCGCTCGGCCTGATCCTGATGGTGATCTCCGAGATGGTCGCCGCGACCGGCGGGATCGGCTACCACATCGTCCAGGCCCAGCGCGGTTTCCAGATCCTCGACATGTGGGCGGGGATCGCGCTCCTGGGCGTCCTCGGCTACCTGCTCAACCTCGCCCTGACCCTGGTGGAGCACCGGCTGCTGGCCTGGCACCGGATCGCCAACCGCCCCAGTTCCGAACCCGCGGGCCAGTGAGGCCCCGACCATGAGGACCACATCCATGCTCGACGTCAGAGGCCTGACGCACACCTACGGCAGCGGTGCCACGGCGCACACCGCGCTCGCGGACATCGGTTTCTCGGTCGCCGAGGGTGAGCTGGTCTCCGTGGTGGGGCCCTCCGGATGCGGCAAGACCACCCTGCTGCGCGTCCTCTCCGGGCTCCAACGCCCCACCGGCGGCGAGGTCTCCTTCCAGGGACGGCCCGTGAACGGTGTGCCCGAGGGACTGGCGATGGTCTTCCAGGACTACGCCCGGTCCCTGTACCCGTGGCAGACCGTGGCGGGCAACGTCCGCTTCCCCCTGCGCCACCTGCGCCTGGGACGCGAGGAGGCCCAGCGGAGGGTGACGGAGTCGCTGGCCGCCGTGGGGCTGGAGGGGCACTCCGACAGGTACCCCAGCCAGCTCTCCGGAGGCATGCAGCAGCGGGTGGCCATCGCCCGGGCCCTGGCCTACCAGCCGGGGGTCCTGCTGATGGACGAGCCCTTCGCCTCCATCGACGCCCAGACCCGTGAGGACCTCGAGGACCTGGTCCTCAAGGTGCGCGAACGCTACGACATGACCATCGTCTTCGTCACCCACGACATCGACGAGAGCGTCTACCTCGCCGACCGCGTGGTCGTGCTCTCGGGCCCGCCCACCACGGTCGTGACCACCATCGACGTGCCGCTCCCCCAGCCGAGGGACCAGATCGAGACCAAGGAACTGCGGGAGTTCGTCGCCCTGCGCGGCGAGGTCGCACGCCTGATCCGGCGCCCCTCCTCCGATCGGGCGCCGGAACCGCTCCACAGCCACTCCGGCAACCACTGACCGAGCAACCAGCCGGGTGCGCGGCCCCCTACCGTGCCCCGCCGACCCCCCAAGGCGCTAATCCATCATGATGATTATGTCCGAAACCTCGTCGACGAGCAGGCGCTGGACCATGGCCTGCGCCGGTGCCGCCCTCGTCCTCGCCGCCACCGCCTGCTCCGATTCCTCCGAGGCCGACGACGGTCCCACCGACGAGACCACGACGCTGGTCGTGGGCATCACGCCCATCATCGACCACGCCTCCGTGTTCATCGCCATCGAGGAGGGCTTCTTCGACGAGGAGGGCCTCAGCGTGTCCGCCCAGCCCGTGCAGGGCGGTGCGGCCGCCGTCCCGGCGATGGTCTCCGACGATCTCCAGGCGGCCTTCGCGAGCTACCCGTCCTTCTTCCTCGCCGAGAGCCAGTACATCGGCGTGACCATCGTCGCCGAGGGCGTGCGGGGGACCGAGGAGACCGCGGGGATCTACGTGAACGACGACTCCCCCATCGAGGGTCCCGAGGACCTCGAGGGCAGGACGATCGCGGTCAACACCCTGAACAACATCGGTGACGTGAGCATCGCCGCCTCGCTGGAGGAGCAGGGGGTGGAGACCGCCGGGATCGAGTTCGTGGAGTACCCCTTCCCGGACATGGTGCCCGCCCTCGAACAGGAGGCCGTGGACGCGGTCTGGCTGGTGGAGCCGTTCCGCAGCGGCGCCGAGAAGGACGGCGCCCGCAAGGTCTTCTCCTCCTACACCGGGATCGCCGAGGGCATCCCGGTCTCGGGGATCGGCATGGCGGACGAGTTCGTGGCTGCCAACCCGACCACCGTCGAGGGCTTCACTCGGGCGATCGAGCGCGCCAACGGCGTGCTCGCCGAGGACCCCGCCATCGCCGCGGAGATCGTGCAGACCTACTCGGAGACGACCGAGGAGCAGGCCGATGCCATGGAGCTCCCGGTGTGGACCGAGGGCGCGGTGGACGTGGACGAGCTGGGCCGCTGGAACGACCTGCTGCTGGCCACGGGTGTCCTGCACGAGCCCATCGAGATGTCCGAACTGACCCTCCAGGACTGATCCGTCCACGGCCGGGGACGGTGCCGCCACGTGTGGCACCGTCCCCGGCCGGGACCGCACCGGCCCGACCCCTCCCAGGAGAGTTCCCTTGCCCCTGATCGAAGTGACCCTCACCGAGGGCCGGGACCCCGCGCGGCTGCGCGAGCTCATGCGGTCCGTGCACGAAGCGGTCGAGACCAGCCTGGACGCCCCGGCGCGGAGCATCCGTGTCATCGTCCGCGAGGTACCGCCCACCCTGTGGTCGGCCGGGGGCACCACCCTGGCCGAGCAGCGGGGCCTGGACCGTCCCGACACCGAGCACGCGGCCAACGGCGCCGCTGTCGGCACACCCGCTCCGGAGGGGAACTGACATGGCCGGGGCACAGTCGGACGTCGAGCTGTTCGGCCACGTCATCGACGGCGAGGAGATCAACGCCGGGGACGGTCCGGGCTTCGACAGCGTCGACCCCTACACGGGCCGCCCCTGGGCCCGCTTCCCCCTTGGCGGTGGGGCCGAGGCGGACCTGGCCGTGGACTCCGCCCGCCGGGCCTTCGACTCCGGGCCGTGGCCGAGGATGAGCCGCTCCGAGCGCCGTGCGATCCTGCACCGGCTGGCCGATCTCGTGCTGGAGAACCGCCGGGACCTGGCACTGGCGGACACCCGTGACATGGGCAAACCCGTGTCGCAGAGCCTGAACAAGGACGTTCCGCGCACCGCCGAGAACCTTCGGTTCTTCGCCGACCACGCCGCCCTCACCCCGGCCGAGCTGTACCCCTCCGACACCGGTCACCACGCCTACACCCGCTACGAACCGGCCGGTGTGGTGGTGGCCATCGCCCCGTGGAACTTCCCCCTGATGCTGGCGAGCTGGAAGATCGCTCCCGCACTGGCCTGGGGAAACACGGTCGTGCTGAAGCCCGCTGAGGACTCCCCCGCCTCGGTCACGATCCTGGCACGCCTGGCCCTGGAAGCCGGGATGCCGCCCGGGGTGCTCAACGTGGTGCACGGCTACGGCCCCGACTCGGTGGGGTCGGCGCTGACCGGCCACGCCCGGGTGGACCGGGTCACCTTCACCGGTGAGAGCGCCACCGGGACGGCGGTGGCGCGCGCGGCGGCCACCCACCTCACCCCGGTCAGCCTCGAACTGGGCGGCAAGGGCGCGAACGTGGTGTTCGCCGACGCCGACATCGAACAGGCGGTGGAGTGGTCGGTACGCGCGGCCTTCACCAACGCCGGGCAGGTGTGCCTGGCCGGGTCGCGGCTGTACGTGCACCGGTCGATCGCGGACGAGTTCACGCGCCGCCTGTGCGAGGCCGCCGACCAGTTGGTGCCCGGGGACCCCAAGGACCCGGCCACGCTGCTGGGCCCGCTGTCCTCCGAGGCGCACCACCGCAAGGTGTCGGGATACCTCGACTCCGTGGCGGAGTGGGGCGGCACCGTGGCGACCGGCGCGGCGGGGCCGGGGCTGTTCGTACGCCCCACCGTGGTCACCGGCCTGCCGAAGGAGGCACCGCACCGCAACGAGGAGGTCTTCGGACCGCTCGTGACGGTCACCCCCTTCGACACCGAGGACGAGGTGGTGGCTGAGGTCAACGACAGCCCCTACGGGCTCAACGCCATGCTGTTCACCGAGAACCTGTCCCGGGCCCACCGCGTGGCAGCCTCCCTGAGGGTGGGCACGGTGTGGGTGAACTGCTTCTTCGTCCGCGACCTGCGCGCGCCCTTCGGCGGGGTGGGTCGTTCCGGCCTGGGCCGCGAGGGCGGTGCCCACAGCCGCGAGTTCTTCACCGAGCCCAAGGCCGTGGTGGTGCGCATCGGCGAGGACCCGGGGGCGGACGGGGCCGCCTGAACGGCCCCGTCCCGCGAACCGCCCCCGGCCGGGGCCACTCCACACCCTCCGGCCGGGGGTTTGCCGTGTTCCCACGCGAGACCGCCCGCGGGGGCTCATTCCCGGGTGGTCACCCTCTTCGGGGGCAGCGGAACGAAGGCGCTGGTCCGGGCGACGTACTCCGACCAGCCGGGTCGGCCGGACATGTGCTCGTCGAGCAGTCGCTGGCCCGAACCACGGGTGAGCAGGTAGGTCATCAGCAGGGGCGCGGGCAGGGTGAGCAGGACCCACCAGGACCCGGCGGCGACCAGGAACAGGCCCCACCACACGAGGGCGTCGCCGAAGTAGTTCGGGTGCCGGGTCCAGGCCCACAGTCCCCGGTCCATGATCCGGCCCCGGTTGGCGGGGTCGGCCTTGAACCGGGCGAGCTGGGCGTCGCCGACGGACTCGAACGCGAACCCGGTGAGCCAGACCAGCACGCCCAGGAACGCCAGCCAGCCGAGGGCGCCGGCGGTGTGGCCGGCGACCTGCAACGGGAGCGAGATCAGCAGGAGGAGGGATCCCTGAAGCAGGTAGACCACCCGCAGGGCGTACAGGTTCCGGTTGCCCGGGGCGTTGGCGAGGAACCGTTCGTACCGGGGGTCCTCGCCCTTGCCGCGGCCGCGCAGCCCGATGTGGACGGCCAGTCGCAGACCCCACACGGCGGTGAGGGCGGCCAGCAACCAGGTCCGCGCGGGGTCACCGGTCCCCGTGACGGTGGCGACCACGGCGGTGGACACGGCCACCCCGGCGAAGCCGAGCCCCCAGGCGACGTCCACGACGCCGTGGCGTCCCACACGGACCGCGACCGCGAAGGTAGTGAGCATGACCGCGCACACCACGACCGCGGTGACCGCGAGGTTGAGCAGGAAGGCGGTGAGGGCGGTCATCGTGTCGCCACCGCCTCGGCGACCGGTTCCGCGCTGGTCTCGTCCCGGATCACCGGGTCCGGGCGGACCGCCAGGATCTGGTCCACGCCCATGCGCCCCTCCTCGAAGGCCAGTGACCCTCCGGCCAGGTAGAGGCGCCACACCCGGGCCGCCTCGGGACCAGCGAGGGCGACCAGTTCGTCGAACCGCCGCTCCAGCACGTCCGTCCAGGCGCGGGCGGTGCGGACGTAGTGCTCCCGCATCGCCCGCACGCCCCGCACTTCGAGCCCCGCGTCCTCCAGGAGGCCGACGGTCTCACCGAGCGGACGCATGTGCATGTCGGGCGCGACGTAGCGCTCGATGAAGGGACCTCCACCGGGCTGGGATCCGCGCCGGGACATCTGCTGGACCAGCAGGGAGCCACCGGGGCTCAGCAGACCGTGGAGCTGGCGGGCGAACGGCGCGTAGCCGTCGCGGCCCACGTGCTCGCCCATCTCCACGGAGGCGACGGCGTCGAAGCCTCCGGGCCCGAAGGTGTCGTGGGCGACGTCGCGGTAGTCGAGCAGGCGCACGTCGACCAGCTGTTCGAGCCCCTCCTCCTCAGCGCGCGCGAGCACGTGGTCGCGTTGCCGGGCGGACAGGGTGAGCGCCGAGACGTGTGCCCCGTACCACCGGGCCGCGTGGAGGGTCAGCGATCCCCACCCGCACCCGACGTCGAGCAGCCGGTCCCCCTTGTTCAGGCGGAGGGTGTCACAGATCAGGTCGAGTTTGGCGCGCTGGGCGTCGGCGAGGCTCTGGCCGTGATCATCCCCGTCCCAGAGCGCGCACGAGTAGGCCATGGTCTCGTCGAGCAGCAGCTCGTAGAGGTCGTTGCCCGCGTCGTAGTGGTGGGAGATCGCGGCGGCGTCCCGCTCCCGTGAGTGGCGCCGTCCTCTGACGCGCGCCTCGGAGACCGGAGGGGGCGGCGGCGGTCCGACCACGCCCAGGACCACGGCCGTACGGGCGATCCTCGCCCAGGTGCGCGGACCGGGGACCGAGGTGCCGTGTGCCTCGACCGACGCCCACACCCTGCGCAGCGCGTCGGTGAGGTCCCCCTCGACCTCCACGCCGCCGGTGACGTAGGCGCGGGACAGCCCGAGTTCTCCGGGGCGGGCCAGGACGTGACGCAGGGCGTCACGGTCGCGGACGGTCACGCGCGGGGCGTCGAGCGGTCCGGTCTCGCTGCCGTCCCAGGCCCGCAGCCGGACCGGGAGGACCCCGTTGAAGAAGGCGGCGGCCAGGGGGCCGAGCATGTGGGCGACGCCCCGGGGACGCGGGTGGGTGGTCGTCATGCGGCACGCTCCATGGTGATCTGTTCGACGTCGATGAGCCCGGACCGGAACCCGGCCTCGCAGTAGGCCAGGTAGAAGGTCCACATGTGGCGGAAGGTGTCGTCGAAGCCGAGCGATCGCACCTGTTCCGCCGCCCCGGCGAAGGTCTCGCGCCACACGCGCAGGGTGTCGGCGTAGTCCCGGCCGAAGGCGAGGCGGTCGGTGATCCGCAGTCCGGTCCGGGCGGCGAGCTGTTCGCGGATGGCGGTGACCGAGGGGATGAGTCCGCCGGGGAACACGTACTTGTGCATCCACGTGTAGGAGCCACGGGAGGCTCGCATCAGGCGGTGTTCCATGGTGATGGTCTGGAGGGCGACCCTTCCGCCCGGCCGGACCAGCCGGTCCAACGCGGCGAAGTAGTCGGGCCAGTAGCGCTCACCGACCGCCTCGACCATCTCGCAGCTGACCACCGCGTCGTGGGTGCCGGTGGCGTCCCGGTAGTCGCACAGCTCCACGGAGACCCGGTCGGACAGTCCCTCGGCGGCCACGCGCTCACGGGCGAGGTCGCGCTGCTCGGTCGACAGGGTGAGGGAGGTGACGTGGGCTCCCCTGCGGGCGGCGCGCACGGCCAGTTCACCCCATCCTGTACCGATCTCCAGCAGCCGGGTGCCCTCCCCGACCCCCGCGGCGTCCAGGAGCCGGTCGGTCTTGCGTGCCTGGGCACGGGCCAGGCCGTCGGCGTCACGCGGGTCGTCGTCGGTGAACAGCGCCGACGAGTAGGTCATGGTGCGGTCGAGGAAGAGGGCGAAGAGGTCGTTGGAGAGGTCGTAGTGGTGGCTGATGTGGCGACGGGCCCCGGCGCGGGTGTTGCGGTCCGAGGACGGGCGGCGCGGCAGCGTGAGGTGGCGCAACGGCTGGAGCGGCTTGGGGACCAGCTCCTCGTAGTGCTCGGCGAAGCGGGTGAGCACGGCGACCGGGTCGGGTGAGTCCCACTCCCCCGCCATGTACGACTCCCCGAACCCGATGAGGCCGTCGTGGGCCAGGCGGGCGTGGAAGGCGTCGGGGTCGCGCAGCCACAGCACGGGGGCGCCCCCCTCGGTGAGCTCGGCGGGCGGTGCTTCCTGGCCGACGTGCAGGCGGATCCCCACGGCCGGGACGGCGCGGGCGGCGATCAGGCGGGCCACGGCGGTGCGCAGTCGGCTGTCGGGGACCCTGGCCACGTCGGGCCAGCGGCGCGGGTCGACGGCGCCGGGTGGGTGGGGGTTGGTCGCGGTCATGGTCGTGTTCCTCGTGGTTGGGGATGGCCGGGACTGGGGCGGGCGCTGTCGGGAGCACACGTGCGGAGCCCGCGCTCCTCGGTGCGGGGGCAGCCGGGCTCGGGGCGTTCCCGGATCGGGAGACCGCGTAGGTGGAGCCAGACACCGTGGACCCTGATGCGGGCCGCGTTGACCAGCGGCGCCAATGGGTGGCGCACGGACAGGCGGAGCAGCTGGGCGAGGGTCGCGGGGCGGCGACGGCCGCGCACGGAGGCTGTGAAGGGAGGGCGGCCCTCACGGTGGAGGGCGACAGTGAGCGCGAGCCGTTCGCCGGGCTCGGGCAGGCTGAGCCGGTACTCGCCGTCGACCTCGTTGAACGGGGAGACGAACAGGTCCTTGGGCACGCTGGCCCGCCCCCGCTGGTCCGGGTGGAGCAGATAGCGGTGGCGGTCGCCGTAGGTGTTGTGGACCTCGGCGACGACCACCCGCGGGGAACCGTCGGGGTCGTGGCACCAGTAGACGGTCAGCGGGTTGAAGACGTGCCCGAACACCCGGGCGTGCGCGAGCATGAACACCCGGCCGCCGTTCAGGTCGATCCCGTGTTCGCGCAGGTGGTGGACGATGTCGGCGCGCAGGGTCGCCGCACGGCCGTCACCGTGGTCGGCGGGGTGGAACCCCGCCAGGGCTCGCAGCGGCCACGGGAGGCGGGGCGGGGCGTCGAGGTCGACCAGCCAGTAGTACGTGCGGTGCTCGAAGGCGTGCCGGACGGGCTCGGCGCGGGCGTGCCGCACCGTGGCCTCGTACAGGGCGGGGATCACCACCGCCTCCCCAAGGCGGCGGCCGCCTCGACCCCGGAGCGGCAGCCGTCCTCGTGGAATCCCCAGCCGTGGTGGGCCCCGGCGAAGGCGAGGACAGGGGTGTCCAGGGAGCGCAGCCGCCCCTGCGCGGCCACCGACTCCGGGGTGAAGACGGGGTGGGCGTAGTCCATGGCCGCCACCACACGGTCGGGTTTGACGTCGTCGTCGGCGTTGAGCGTGACCACGTAGTCGGTGCCCTCGGGAAGGCCCTGGAGCCGGTTCATGTGGTAGCTGACCCGCACCGGGGAGCCGCCCGGGTCGCAGGAGGTCAGCCGGTGGTTCCAGGAGGCCCAGGTGTCCCGGTCCGAGGGCAGGACCGAGGTGTCCGTGTGCAGCAGGGTGTGGTTGCGCGTGTAGGTGAAGGCTCCCAGGATCTCCCGTTCGTCGGCGGAGGGGTGTTCGATGAGTGCGAGGGCCTGGTCGGCGTGGGTGGCGACCACGGCGGCGTCAAACTCCAGCACCTCGTTGTCGGTGCTCAGTCGTACCCCGTCCCCGTTGTGGGCGAGGGCCCGCACGGGTGTGCCCAGGCGGACGGAGTGCAGGCCCGCCAGCACACGTTCCACGTAGGTGTGCGAGCCGCCCTCCACGGTGCGCCAGCGCGGGGAACCCCAGATGCCGAGCATGCCGTGGTGCTCCAGGAAGCCGAACAGGTGGCGGGCCGGGTAGTCCAGGGCGGTCCCGGCCGGGCAGGACCAGACCGCCGACACCAACGGCAGGAGGAAGTGCGCGGTGAAGTAGGGGGAGAAACGGTGCCGGTCCGCGAACTCCCCAAGGGTGGGGCCGACCACCGTGCCCCCGGGATCGACCTTCCGGGCCACGGAGACCAGGCGACGGGCCGCCTGGTGGAAGCGCGGGATGTCGAGGAGCATGCGGACGTGGTCGGCGCTGCGCCGGGACCCGCTCGGCCACAGCGCGCGCGCACCCCGTGCGCCCGCGTATTCCAGACCGCATCCCTCGCAGCTCACCGACAGGCTCATCTCGGTGGGCCGGGTGGCGACGCCGAGTTCGTCGAAGAGCCGCAGCAGGTGGGGGTAGGTGCGGCGGTTGTGCACGATGAAGCCGGAGTCGACACCCAGTTCGCCGCCGTCCGCCCCGGGAACGCGGTGGGTGTGGGCGTGGCCGCCTGGGCGGTCGTCGGCCTCGAACAGGGTGACGTCGTCGTGCCGGCCGAGGATGTACGCGGCCGTCAGTCCGGAGACGCCGCTGCCGATGACCGCGACCCTGCGACGCCCGTTGTGGTGTGTGCTCATGCGTCCTCTCGCGAAACAGGTGTCTGGCTGACACCAGTGATTCGGAGCAGGTCGGGGAGCGGATTGGTGGTAGTTGGGAAAAAAAGATTCACGGAATGCGAGAGGGCGCTGGGGCGGTCGGTCAGGGCTGCCAGCCGTGCACGCCGGAGCCCTCCTCCTTGAGTAGGAGACCACCGCCGCGGGCACCGCCAACGGCTGGAACCAGGGACGGTCCTCGGCCCGCTCGAGCCCGCTCTCCGAGCGTTCCTCCCCACCGAACAGCAGGTCGTTTCCGGAGGTCGTCGGTCTCCCGGTCCGCGTAAGGGATCAGGAGTGGGAGGTGAACGACGCGGCCAGCCCGGCGACTACGGCCCCGGCAGAGGCGGAGGTGACGGGGAGAAGGGGGCTGGAGCGGCGCCGGGGTGAATGTCCCGCCCACGGTCGAAAGGAGTCGGCCCACGGCCAACTGCCCCACGTACGAGATCAGGACGCCGGGTTTCGGTGAGGGCATGCGCCTGGAGACCGAGGCCGGGAGCAGGGCGTCCCGGGGGAGGTGACGCACGGCGGGCTGGGCCAGCACGGCGGTCCCCACCGCCAGCAGCGGCGGGAGGGGCCACTCCAAGGGGCCCGAAGCCCCTTGGGAGGAGCGGGTTCAGTGGTCGGCGGAAGCTGCGGGACGGGGGTCCAGCCCGAGCCCGGAACGCAGGTCGGCGCACACGTCCTGGCAGGTCTCGTCCCTGGTCACGACGTCCACCTCACCGCCACGCGCCCAGCGGGCGAGCTGGTCGGCCCACTCGGAGCGGGGCATGGACACGACGTCCGGGGGTTCGACCCCCTCACTGACCGCGCCCGGAGCGCCGTCGGTGAGCACGGTGATCCGACAGTCGGGGTGGAGTTCGGAGAGGTCGACGGAGAGCGGCTGCTCGGAGTGCAGGACCACGACGTGGATCGGGTCAGGGGTCTCAGTGGTGGACATGGTCGCCTTTCCTCAGGGGGGAACGCCCGAAGACCTACTCTCCCCAGCCCCCTCCGAAACGTCTTTCACCGGGCCGGAACCGGCCACCCAGGGACGACCCCGCACAGTGACGGGGATCCCACCCCAAGCCGAACAGGACAGGCTAATCTCGGAGCAGGCCCACGGAAGTTCCAGTGGTGTGAACCACTGAGCCGTGGCGCTCGGGGGCGACGTCCCTTCCCCAGTCGTCGCCCCCGAGCACCGTCTCCCTTCCTGCCGCTTCCCGGGGCGAAGCGCGCCTTATGGACAACTCATCCGGTAGCCACCAGGCTGGCCCCATGAGACTGCTCCCTCGACTCCAACGCATCGACCAGCGCGTCTACGACCGTGTGACCCGAGTGGGCACCCCCTTCCTGGACGGCTACACGCCGAAGTTCGTGCAGAGCACCGACAACATGGCGCCGTGGGTACTGGTCTCGGCCACACTCGCGGTCACCGGCGGACCACGCCTGCGCCGCACCGCGATGCGGGCGATCGTCGCCGCCGGGCTCGCCAACGCCGGCGCGACCGCGGTCAAGTACCTGGTTCGGCGCTCGCGCCCGGACAGCTCCGCGGTGCCCACCGCGCGCGTCCCCTACCGCACCTACCTCAGCTCCTCCTTCCCCTCCGGTCACACCGCCGCCGCGGTGGGCTACGCGGGCGGTGTGATGTCCGACGCCCCGCTGCCACTGTCGGTGCTGGTGTCCGCCATGGCGGGCGCCGTGGGTTTCTCCCGCGTGCACAGCGGGGTCCACTACCCGGGTGACGTACTCGGCGGGGTCGCGGTCGGCGCCGCCTCGGCGCTGCTCTCCCGCGCGCTCCTCCCGCCCCGTCCCGAACTCGTCTTCGGCGCGAGCACCACCCCCGCGGGTGAGGCGGACGTGGATCCGGAGGGCTCGGGGGTGACCGTCGTGGTCAACCCGCGCGGCGGCGACACCGGAGTGCCCACGCTGACCACCGCCGACACCACCACCCGGGTGGCCCGCCAGCTGCCCCGGGCGCGGATCGTTCCGCTCTCCGCCGACGACGACGTCGCCGCGGTGATGGACGAGGCGGCCCGCGACTGCGAGGTACTCGCGGTGGCGGGCGGCGACGGGACCGTCAACGCCGGGGCCACGGCGGCGCTCACACACGACCGGCCCCTGCTGGTGCTGCCGGACGGCACCCTCAACAACTTCGCCCGCACCCTGGGACTGACCTCGGTCGAGATCGCCCTGCGCGCCTACGCGGGCGCTCGGCTGGCACGGGTGGACGTGGGCGAGGTCGACGGGCGCGTCTTCCTCAACACCTCGTCGTTCGGGTCGTATCCGCGCATGGTGGAGGTGCGCGACCGCTGGGCGGACCGGATCGGCAAGTGGCCCGCCTTCGCGCTCGCCCTCTGGCGCGACCTGCGCGAGGTCCAGCCCACCCCGGCGCTGGTGGACGGGCGCCCCGTGAAGGTGTGGTGGGCGTTCGTGGGCAACTGCCGGTACCGGACGCACGCCCGGGTGCCGGGTCTGCGGGAGAGCCTGGACGACGGACGGTTGGACGTGCGGGTGCTGCGCGCGCGCTCACCCTTCCCCCGGCTGCGGGCCCTGGCGGACGTCCTGTTCGCGCGGACGGTGTCCGGGGCGGGCTACACCGAGCGGCTCACCGAGTCGCTGACCCTGTCCATTCCGGACGAGCCCCGGCTGCTGGCTGTGGACGGCGAGGTCGTGGAGGGATCACCCGAGGTGGTCTTCCGTAAGCGCCAGGGGGCACTGCGGGTGTTCGTGCCACTGCTCAACGGCTGAGCCGGGGCGGGTCCGCCCCGGCTCAGAGCTCCAGACCGCGCAGGATCGCGCCGAGGTCCCGCCAGGCCTGCTCGGTGTCGGGGCCGCGCAGATGCGGGGCGGCGAACCAGTCGACGAACTCCACGACGTCCTGGAGCGCCCAGCGCAGCCGGTACAGGGTCAGGAGCGCGGGGTCGGGCCGGTGCCCGGTGGCCTCGGTGTAGCGGGCGAGTTCGTCGGGGTCGTCGGTGACCAGCCACAGGTCGCGTTCGGGGGCGGCCAGGCCCACGGTGTCCCAGTCGACGAGCAGCGGGCCGGACCCGCGCCACAGCAGGTTGCCGGGGTGCGGTTCGCCGTGGGTGGTGACCGCCGGCGAGCCGTCGACCTCGGCGGCTCGGTGGCCGAACTCGTCCAGACGCTCCCGCAGCACGGCGCCGTGTGCGGAGAGCAGTTCGGCGGTGGGCCCCGCGAAGGGGCCGTGGTCACCGATCCCCTCGGGGTCGGCGGTGAGCCCGGCCAGCCGGGCGGCTCCGTCCAGGGTCGGCGGGGCGGCCCGGACCTCGGCGGGCGGGGTGCGCCCGTGGAGGCGGGCGAGGGTGTCCAGGACCCGGTCCCGCTGTTCGGGCGTGAGCTCCTGCCCGAAGCCGCCGGGGGTGCCCTCCGTGTGCGGGAACACGCTGAGCGCGTAGCGGTCGCCGATCCGCCGGGCGGTGGCGCCCCCGGTGGAGCGGAGTGGGGCCACGACGAAACCGAGCCCGTGCACGTCGTGCAGGTCCGCGGCGGTGTCCATGGCCCGGCGCAGGTTGCGCAGGGCGGTGTCGGGGTCGCCGCCGAGGAAGGGCTTGTGATGGAGGTCCGCCAGGGTGAGGAACCAGCGACGACCGGAGGTGTCGGTGGCGCTCCAGTGGTGGTCGCCGAACCCCAGGGGGACGTGCGTCAGCACCTCCGCGTGGATGCCCCAGTCCGCCAGGGCGTCCTTGATCTGGTGTTCGTCGAAGTCAACGGGCCTGTCCAACATGGCAGTGAAGCTAACACCCCGCGCCCGTCGGGGCACGGAGTTTTCCGTGCGCCGTACCATCCCCTGGAGCGCGTGGCGCGAGGCCCGGAGAGGCGCCCCGGGTCACTCGGTCTCGGCGACCTTGAGGAACCGGGCGAAGCCCTGCTCGTCGCCGGTGATCCGCAGCGCACCGGGCTCGGCCCGTCTCCAGAGGGTGAGCAGCAGATCGGAGGCGGTGCCCTCCACCGTGGTGCTGGCCCGGGTCACAGAGTGGCTGACCCGCCAGTGCTGGCCGGTGTGGTCCACCGACCACGAGCGGTCGACGTCGGTGGCGGTCAGCAGCACCGCACCCGTCGGGCCCACCGGTTCCCTGGGCAGGTCCAGCATCTCGGCCAGGCCGAGGAAGAAGGTGAGGAACTCGTCCACACCGTCCGAGGCGACATCGGAGGGAAGCGGAGCCGGGCCGCCGATCGCGTTGAGCATGTCCCACGCGTGCACGGCGGTCTCCTGTGCCATGCGTCTGTGGATGAAGGCACCGTTCTTCTGCGGGGACCAGGTCCAGCGCGGTTCCTCCGGGTCCAGCGCGGTGAGGGCGGTCAGGGTCTCGGCCAACCCCTCCCGGTACCAGTGCAGGAGCTTCTCGTCGTCGGGGCGCTCCGGCTGCGCGTACCCGTCTTCGGGGTCCCGGATCTCCCCGGAGGCGATGGCCCTCCAGAAGTGGTGGGTCTCGCCGACGTGCCAGACCAGATCGGAGACGTTCCACTCGGGGCAGGTGGGCACGTGCGCGTGCGGCCTGCCCTCGGCGGCGTCGGCGAGGAGGGTGCCGCTCTCGCGAAGGACCGTGAGGTGTCGAGGCGTGTCCATGTTGGGAAGCTAGCACCCGGCGTTAACCGAAGTCCGGTTTTCCACAAGCTGGATTCTCGAAGAATCGGATCTCTGTGAGCGTGCGGGGCCTGGTCACGGGGCCAGGATCTCCCGCCAGGTCGGTGGAGGCGTCGAACACTCCGTTGAGGCGAGGGGCCGAGCCGCTGACCGGCTCGTGCCCCGGAGCAGGGCCACGTCGATGGGGGTGTCGGCCCGTTCCGCCGGGGCGGCGGCCGGTTCGGCGACGGCCCGACTCCTCCAGGGATCGACGGACCGGCCCCTCGTGTCGGGGCCTCCGATTGCGCTGCCCGTCACGAAAACGCCCCGGACCGTCACCACGAGGGGATCGCCACGAGACAGGCCGCCCGCGCGGGTGAGAGCACCCTGGAGGGCGCGCGCACCACCGATCCGGTGAGTTGGGCGCGTGGGCGGACGCCGAACGGCCGTCACGAACCCGCACCGGGCCCGGGCCGACCTCACCGGTGAGGCGAAGGACCTGGCCCGGGTACCCGCCGACACCGTGGAGTGGAACCGAGGACCGATGCGCACCTGCCCCGACGACCAGGGGACGGGGGCACCGGAATGTCGGCACCCACCGATAGTTTCGAACCAGTCGACACGGCCTCCTCCCGGAGGCAGGTACCCCTCCCCACCCCTGCCTGGCACCCGTCTCCCGCACGTGTGCCCGGATCCCCGATCGTCGAAGGGCGTCCCATGACCAGCACCCGCACCTACCTGGAGCTCTCGGAAGAGGGCGGCGGCGCGCACAAGTTCTACGAGGTGACCGTGGACGGCACCGACGTCACCATCCGCTACGGGCGGATCGGGGAACCCGGACAGTCGCGCACCGCGAGCCACACCACCGTCGCCAAGGCCGAGGCCACGGCCGCGAGGAAGATCGCCGAGAAGAAGCGCAAGGGGTACGAGCCCGCCGTGGTCGGGGTCCGCAAGCGGCGCGCGGTGACCAGGCGGACGATCGTCAGCCAGAGGTCGACCGCCAACCTGGCGCCGGTCCTGTGGCGGTTCCGTTCGGGCAGCCCCGCCTTCGGCATCTTCGTCGACGACGAGCGCTGCTGGGTCGGCAACGAGCGCGGGGACGTGTACACCCTGTCCCACCAGGGCACCGTCACCGCCCGCTACGGACTCCCGGACGGCGTCAAGTGCATCGTGGCCGACGACTTCTGGATCTACGCGGGATGCGACGACGGCAAGGTCTACGACCTGGGTGCGAAGATCCCGCACGTGGCGTACGAGATCGCCGAGGACGTGGACATCTTCTGGCTGGACATCCACGACGGGGTGCTCGGTGTTTCCGACGTCGCGGGCCAGATCACCGTGATCGACCACGAGGACGAGTTCCAGTGGTCCCGGCGCAGCGCGGGCAACTCCGCGTGGATGGTCCGCCACGACGAGTCGGGCGTCTACCACGGGCACTCCCGGGGCGTCACCATGTACGACGCGGGCACCGGGAACGAACGCTGGTCGGTGCCGACCAGTGGCGCGGTGCTGTTCGGTTGGCAGGAGGGCGACGAGGTCTTCGCCGCCACGGCCCGCAACTCCGTGGACCGCATCGGCAAGGACGGTGTACACCGCTCCACCTACCGCTGCGACGGGGCGGTCTTCTCCTGCGCGGCCTCCCCGGACGGGCGGTACGTGTTCGCGGGTGACAACCACTCCTCCGTGTACTGCTTCTCCAGGGACGGGCGGCGCCTGTGGAAGCTGGCCACCGGCTGCGGCTCGGCCTACTCGATGCAGTTCCACCAGGACCGTCTGTACATCGTCACCACCGACGGATCGTTGGCCTGCGTGGACGCCTCCGAGGAGGCGATCCTGGCCGCGGAGCGGGGCACCGTCCCGGAGCCGGTCAGCGTCAAGGCCCCCTCCTGGGACGCGGTCACCCCCGCCACCGAGCTGGAGACCGTGCGGACCAGCGAGCTCACCGACACCGACGGGATCGTCGTCGAGTGCGTGGACGAGGGAGGCCGCCTGCGGGTCCGTGTGGTCTCCAACGGCTTCGACCCGTCCCTGCGGGTGCAGTTCCCCAAGGACATCCGCCGGGCGGGAGCCCGCTACGTCGTGAACGAGGTGCTCACCTCGGGCAGCGGCGACTTCTACCGCGTCAGAGGCGACATCCGCCGCCTGGGATAGCCCCTGCCCCGGGCATTCGCCTGATGCCGCGCACTGAGTTCGACCGGGGTGATTGCGCACGGAACGCCGGTTTCCGCCTGGGCGGGAATTAGGGAGGAGAATGACAATAGAGCCAAAACGGCCCTGGTTCGTGAATGCAGACGCAAGGGGACCCTTTTCACACGGGCCCCCTTGAGAATCAGGCGCATCATGCCGCCACGCAGATCTCCGGGTCGGGGCCGCCGACGGGCTCGCTCGCCTTCTCGAAAAGGGAGGGGAGGAGAATCGGCGGCCCGGGACCGCACCATGCGGCTGATGTCCTCCTGTCGCTCCAGCGGGCTGTCGAAGTCGTTGGGTCAGAGGGAGTCGCACTCACTGATGACACGCTCGCACGCGAAGGGCGCCGAACCATGAGCTGCCCGCGACCGAACCGGCGCATTGGTGACACCACGCGTTCACCGCCCCGACGAGAGTGACCGAAGTCGACCCCGTGGTTCACTCCGCCGCGGTGACCCGGATCTTCGACTGCCCGTGCGGGCGCTCCTCCCAGTCCTCCATGAAGCGGGCCCGGAGCCCGTGCTTCTCCGCGAGCGCGACCAGGGTCTGCGTGCGGTAGTAGAAGTCCTCGTGCAGCACGTGGTGCTCGGTGCCCTCGGTGCGGTCGAAGGTGAAGTCGAAGAACCCGCCCGGGGCGAGCACGCGGCCCACGTGGCTCAGGCACTCGTCGATGACCTCGACGGGCGAGTGCGAGAACACGCTGTGGGCGTGGACGACGTCGAAGGAGTCGTCGGGGAGGAAGTCGAAGGTCAGGTCCTGGGTGAGGGTCAGGTGCGGCAGCTTGTGCTGGAGTCCGCGCTCGGCCAGGACCTTCTTGCCCGCGATCAGGATGTCCGGGGAGATGTCGATGCCGTAGTAGCCGCCGGTGTCCAGGTAGTCGATGAACCGCCACCCGGCCCTCAGGTTGCCGCAACCGATGTCGAGCATCCGGTGGCTGGGCTTGAGACCGTGCTCGACCAGGTAGTCGAACTGCATCTGGCCCAGGGCGAGCCAGCGCTCCTCGTTGCGGCTGCCGACCGCCGCCTTCGGGTCCCGGGCCGCGTCGGAGGCCATCACCGCGCGGTAGTAGGAGACGTGGTCCCGGTGTGTGAGGCGCAGACGCAGGTCACGTGCGGACCGCAGGACGTGGGGCGCTATCCGGCCCGGATTCCGCAACGCGTAGCGGATCCGGTGGACCAGGGAGGAACGGTCCGTGGTGAGTTGCTCAGTGCTCTGCTTCGGCATCGGTCGCCCGTGCTTCCGTTCGGTCGTCACGCTGAAGGTGGCATCCCATCACGGGGGGACTGGGTTCGCCAAGAGGGCGGGTGGCGCGAATCGGGGCCACCTTCGGCCACGTCGCCCCCGGGTGTTCCCACCCCGGGGCTGGATCGCGCGGTCTCGCCATCACTCCCAGAGTCGGTGAAATCACCGCAAAATTGCGCCAAGTGTCCCCCTTTTCTCTGTTCGGCACCTTTGTGGGTGTTTCGCTGTCTCCAGGAAGCGAACACCGGAACGAGCGCGGAGACGGGGGCGCGATGGTGAACGAGAGCACGGAGCTACGCCACGCCAGGTCACGAGGTCCACGGAGCAACTGGGTCCCGTTGGGGGCCACGGCCGCGGTGGTCGTGGTCCTGACGGGGGGCTGGGCCCTGGTGAACGCGGCGCTGCCCTCCTCCGAGGCGGTGGAACCGGGGCAGGCCGTCACCCTGGGGTCCAGCGAGGGCTACGGGGCGTCGGTGACCTTCGACGAGGGCTGGGAACTCGACACCGGGTCCAGCACCCTGGGCCAGCAGCTGCGCTTCGTCAAGGGACCGGTCAACCTCCACATGAGTGTGGTGGAGCCGTCCGAGCGCACCGACGCCTCGGAACTCTGGGACGGCATGCGCGAGACGGTGAGGGTCAGCGACTCCTCGGCCACCCTGGGGGAACCGCAGCAGATCACCTCCGACGGCGGAGCGCAGGGCCTGACCGGGGACCTGCACATGCAGGAGCACACCGGAGTCGCGACGGTCTTCCCCTCTCCGAACGGCGGTTTCGCCGTGGAGACCCAGGCCATCGGCGCGGACGCCAGCATGGCCGATCTCGCCGACGCCGAACGGACGGTCCAGTCGATCCGGTTCGACCGGGACACGGAAGGGACCTCATGAGCCACGCACGACCCGAACCCGACGTCCCGCCCACCGCGAGTGGTCAGGTTCCCACCCCCCGGGAGTCCGACCAGGGCCACGAGGGCACCGAACACCTGACCGCGCCGCTCCCCGAACCGCATCGCACCCAACGCCTTCCGGCACTGTTCGCCACGTTGGCCCTCGCCCTGCTCTGCCTGGGCGGCTTCGTCTTCACCCTGACCAACTTCTTCGGGGCGATGTGGGTCTTCCCCACTGAGACTCTGGCCGCAGCCGTCGTGCTCGGTGTGGCCGGTGTGTTCGGCTTCTGGGTCCTGCGGCGGATTCGTCCGGTCCGGCCCCCGAGCTTCACGTTCTCGCTCCTGGCCGTGCTCTGGGGCCTGACCGGGGCGATCGGTCTGTCCCTGTTCTCCAACACCCAGTTGATGTCCGCGTGGTCGCGGCTGGGCGGCGTCGAGTTCGGTTCCGCGTGGGGAGCGGCGCTGACGGCACCGCTCAACGAGGAGTTGCTCAAGACCGCCGGGGTGGTGCTGATCGCCGTGATGGCCGCGCGCGTGGTGCGTGGCCCCGTGGACGGTTTCGTCATGGGCGCTCTGGTCGGGTTGGGCTTCCAGCTCGCTGAGGACTTCACCTACGCTCTCAACTCGATCATGATGCAGGGGGCCACGGACGGTGTCGCCTCGGTGCTCCAGACGCTGTTCCTGCGGGTCGGTCTCACCGGTCTGGGCTCACACTGGGCGATGTCGGCGATCGCGGGTACCGCGGTCGGCCTCCTGGCCGCCTCGGCCTGGCGACCCACCCCGGGCAGGGCCACCGGCGCCCTGCTCCTGTTCCTGTTGGCGATCGGCGTCCACTGGCTCTTCGACGCTCCGCTGTTGGAGGGCCTCCTCGGCGTGCTGTTCAAGATGCTGGTGGTGTTCCTGAGCGCGCTGGCCGTGTACTTCGTGGCGCGGCACGCCCATCGACGTCGGGTTCGGGAGTCCCTGGCCGTGCAGGGCGAGGAACTGGGCATGCACCGGTCAGCGGCGGTCGCCCTCGCCAGTCGGCACGGTCGGAACCGCGAACTGGGCCGGGTGGCGGCGCCGGAGCGGCCCGTCGTCCGCGAACGGCAGGACCAGATGGTGGCGACGGCGGAGGATCGGGCCTCGGAGTACCGGGGCTGAGTCCGTCGGTTCCTCCGGGCCCCAGGGACCTCCGAGGACCCGAGCACCTCCTGGAACCCACGAGCCCCCGGTGCGGCGCAGGCCCGCTCCGGGGGCTTCGCCGTGTCCGCTGGGCTGGCACCATCAGGGCATGAGCGAAGCCACCGTCCGACCGGCCCGACCCGAGGACCTGCCCGGCGTCGCCGAACTGCGCTGGTCGTGGGAAACCGAGGTGCACGGAGCCCCGGACCTGCCCCTGGCCGAGTTCACGGCCCGGTTCGTCGACTGGGGCTGGGACCAACGGGACACCCACCACTGCTTCGTGGCGGTCATGGACGGGGCGGTGGCCGGTATGGCGTGGCTGGCGGTCACCCCGCGTGTCCCGCAACCGCGAGCGTTCGAGCGGGCCTCGGGCGACGTGCAGTGCGTCTACGTACGCCCCGAGCTACGGGACCTCGGCCTCGGCGGACAGCTGATCCGGGCGGTGCTGGGTCTGGCCCGCGAACTCGGGATGGAAAGGGTGAGCGTCCACTCCAGCGACCGGGCGGTCCCCGCCTACGCCCGGCACGGCTTCGCCGTCTCACCGGTCCTTCTCCAGTCCGACCTCAGAAACAACGGCGACAAAGGCCCCTGAATTCACTGCGGCCGCTTTCCCGCACCACTCACCCAGGTTCCCCGGGGTTCCTTCCCATGAAAAGTGGGAACATCCTCTCTCCCAAGCCGAAAGCCCGTGCGTACGGGACACACGGGACGACGGGAAGGTACGAGAAAAGGAAACTTCCTCCCCCGGAGCCGCGTTGACCAGCAAAGCAATCGGGGACACGAACTCCGTCGGACAGATCCTCGTGTTCCATTCACCCCTGTCGGGCAGCAGTTGCACCACGTCCCTGGCCAACGTGGCCTGGAACATCGCCAGCACCGGTCGGAGTGTTCTGCTCGTCGACTTCAACCTGCGCTCCCCCGAACTGCGCGAGTACTTCTCCCCGCTGTTCGGACTACGCGGCGGGCGTCCCCAGGGCCTGGTCGACATGATCACCGGTGTCATCGAGGGCTGCCACGACCCGGGGGCCGACCCCGCGGAGGTGTGCGCCCGCGGCGCCGACCTCAGCGACCAGGTCGAACACCTGAGCCGCTGGCCGGTCATCCCCGGCGTCCCCGAGGGCGAGATCGGCTACCTGGGTCCGGGCACCCACCACGCCGCCCGGCTCACCCAACTGGACACCATCCACGGTTCGGGGTTCGCCCGCGGCGAGCTGTCCACGCGCTTCCTGCGCGAACTCCGCGCGGCGCTGGCGGACAGCGGATACGACCACGTCCTGGTCGACACCGCCCCTGGCAACGGGCTCCTGGGGCGGCGCGTCGCCACCGTCCTGGCCGACCAGGTCGCCCTCTGTCTGACCCTCAACACCACCGCCATCCAGAAGTCGGCCCGCATCGCCGCCGAGCTGCGCGCCGAGGCACCGCACGTTCCGGTCCGTCCGATCCTGACCCGCGTGGACCTGGAACTCCCCAACCTGGACGAACTCCGGGACCGCGCGTACGAGACGTTCTCGTCCTGGGTCGAGGGCTCGCAGGACGACCCCTGGCAGTACTGGGGTCGGGCCGAGATCCCCTACAAGGCGAGGATCGCCGAGCGCCTCACCCTCACGGCCTTCCTCGAACGCACATGGATGCCCAGCTCTCTGTTCCACGCCTACGAGCGGCTGACCTCCATCCTCACCGGCGGCGCGGTCCCCCGGGGGCGTCACCTCACCCAGGAGCAGAGTGAGCAGGTGAGGCTGGTCTTCGAGCAGATCCGGCACGGCGCCGTCGCCTCGGTGATCCTGCTGGCCGACTCCCGGGACCGTTCGTGGGCGGACTGGGTCCAGCCCCAGCTGGAGTGGGTCGGCATCCGGGTGGTGCGGCCCAGGACGGCGCCGGGCGCTCCCCTGCCGGAGACCACGGCGCACGGCATCATCATGGTGCTGGTCTCGGCCCATCTGCACGGGTCGCCCGCCTTCGAGCTCCTGCACCGTCTGCTGGAGACCGCCCCGCACCAGGGCGGCAACGGTGCCCACCGCGTGCTGGGCGTGACCATCGACGAGGGCGCACCGCCGGACGGATTCCCCGACGCCGAGTGGATCAACCTGCGCATCCGGGAGGAGGAGGACGCCCGTGGCGCCCTGCTGGCCCGCTTCGACCCGAGGTTCCCGAGTCACCGCTCCCGTGGCCCGGGGCAGGGCCCGAGCTACCCCGGGGCGCCCAACCCGGAGCTGATCAGCAACGCACCGCACGGCAACCAGAACTTCAGCGGCCGCGAGGGGTTCCTGGAGCGCCTGCGCGACCTCCTCGGGCAGGGCATGGAGGACAAACCGCCGGTGGTGCTGGTGGGGATGCAGGGCAGTGGGAAGTCGGAGATCGTCCGCGAGTTCGTCCGGCGCTTCCGCAGCGACTACGACCTCATCTGGTGGATCTCCGCGGACCGCCCGGAGAAGGTCGAGTCGTCCCTGGAGGAACTGGCGGCGACCCTGGCCGAACGGTTCCCCGACCACCGCTCCCCCGAGGCCGACCCCGTTCTGGCCGCCCTGCGGTCGGGGCGTCCGCTCAACCGGTGGCTGCTGGTCTACGACAACGCGGGGCCGCCCGGTGGGCTGGACGCGTTGATCCCGCACGATCACGGGCACGTCATCATCACCTCCTACCACCGCGATTGGGAGGCCTACGGCCACCGGCGCTGCCTCCAGGTGGGGCCCTTCACCGAGGACGAGGTGGTGGAACTGTTCCGGGACCGCCTCCCCGAGATCGAGGCCGAGACCGCCCTGGCCCTGTCGCGCCGACTGGGCCACCTGCCCGCCCAGCTGCACCGCGCGCTGGAGTGGCTGGGCTCGGGGCAGCGCCTGGACGGGGCCGCCGAGGCGGTCGTGGAGTACACGCGACTGCTCGACGAACGGGAACCCTCGGTGGTGCGGGGAGCCGGTTCGTTCGAGGAGCGGCTGAGCAGTTCCCTCGCCCTGGACGAACTGGAGCAGTACCACCCGGCGAGCCTGTGTCTGATCCGGCTGGCGGCGCACCTGTCCGCCGACGGGGTTCCCGAGGACCTGCTCCGGTCACCGCGCGCGGTCAGCGAGTATGCCGGGGCCGACCCCCAGTACCGGACCGGCCGGGTCAACTTCAACCACGTCCACTTCCAGCTCACCCGGGTCCTGTTGATGGACTTCGACCGCCAGCTGAAGATGTTCTCGGTGCACCCGGCGGTGCAGGAGGTGGTCCGGGACCGCATCCCCGCCGAGGAGCGCGCGGGGGTCCGCGAGTCCGTGCGCCAGGTGCTGGCCTCCTACGCCCCGCACGACGAGGAGGCGGACGACCCCCGCCACGACCGCCGGTACCAGAACCTGCGCTGGCAGATCGCCCCCTCCGAGGCCAACCTGAGCGGGGACGACGAGGTCCGCCGGTGGCTGGTCAACCAGGTGCGCTACCACCACCGCAAGGGCGAGTTGGAGGCGGCGCTGGACCTGGGAACCCCGCTGCTGCGCACGTGGACCGACGCCTTCGGCGAACGCGACCGGCTCCGCCTGCACCTGGCCACCCAGTTGGCCAACGTGCACCGCTCGCGCGGCCAGCACCGCGAGGCGGGTCGGCTGAACGCCCGCACCCTCGAACTCCAGCGGGACGTTCTGGGCGATCGGCACCCGTTCACGCTGCTGACGCGTCGTGGCATGGGCGCGGACCTGCGGGCCCTGGGCCGGTTCGGGTCGGCGCTCGAACACGACAGGGAGACCTACGCCGCCTACCTGGCCGGTCGCGGTCCCCACCACCAGCACACCCTCCTGGCCGAGCACAACCTGGCGCTGTCGCTGTCGGCTGCCGGAGACTACGCGCAGGCCCTGACCGTCGGCGAGCGGGCGCACCGGGTCACCCGGGAGATCCTGGGCCACCGCCACCCCTACACCTGGATCCTCTCCTCGGCGACCGCGACCTACCGTCGTCGCACGGGCGAGTACGTGATGGCGCACCGGCAGATCCACCAGGCGGCGCGGATGCTGCGCCGCACCATCGGGGAGCTGTCCTCTCACACGCTGCACGCGAGCAAGGAACTGGCGGTGAACGAGCGGCTCGTGGGCGACCCCGAACAGGCGCTGGAGCGGATTCGCCGAACCCACGAACAGCACCGGCACGAATACGGCGACGAGCACCCCCGCAGCCTGGCGATGGCCCTGGAACTGGCCGCCTGCCTGGCCGCCGCCCACCGCCACGACCTGGCCCACCGTCAGGCCCGCACGTGCGTCGACGGTTACACGGGGGTGTTCGGGCAGGACCACCCCTTCACGCTGGTGGCCAAAGCCAACCTGGCCGCCTACGCCTGCCGGACCGGGCACGTCGAGGAGGCGCAGGTCCAGGCCCGGCGGGCGCACGAGGGACTGTCCGGCAACCTCCAGGTGGGTCCGGGACATCCCCTGGCGCTGGGCGCGGCGGTGAACCTGGCCAACGCCCTGGTGGCCAGGGGTGAGATCACCGAGGCCGTGGCGCTGGACGTGCGCACCCAGGAGGAGCTCCACCAGGTGTGCGGCACCCAGCACCCGCACTACGAGCTGGCCTACGCCAACTACCTGAACAGCACCGCCCGGCACATGGGCGACTCCGTCAGCGAACGCGGCCACATCGATCTGGAGGTGCCGGAGATCTGAGCACGGACATCGGTGACGGGGCTGGGCCGACGGGGTCGGGGAGGGCCAATGGTGGAGACGACGGGCGTGGAGGCGACCGGCACGGAGGGGACCGGAGCGGGCGGGACCAGCGCCTTCTTCACGAGCTACGGCGGACGCAGGGCCGACCGCGAGCACGTCCTGCGCTTCCACGCCGATCTGGAGGGCATGGTCCGTCTGCACACCCACGACCACGCCTTCGGCGCCACCGGGCCCACCCTGGAGCCGGGCGGCGGGTGGCGCTCCGAGCTGCTCAGGCACTGCGCCACCACCCGGACGCTGGTGGTCCTGCTCAGCGAGACCCACCTCAACAGCGCCTGGTGTGCACGGGAGTGGTGGATCGTCGAGGAGCGGGTCCGCCGGTTCCGCGACGACGGCGCCCCGCCCCACCACATCCTTCCCCTGGTGTGGCAGCCGCTCAGCGGACCGCTCCCCCGCGTGGTGCGGGAGCGCCAGCGGCTGGACTGGGTGGGCGTGCCCGGTCACGCGGACGCCGGGGTCCTGGAGCTGATGCTCACCGACCCGACGGCGTACCAGGCCCTGTGCTATCGAATCGGAGCCCTGGTGGCCCGGTCCGCGGCCGTCGGCCTGCCGCCCCTGACCGAGGCCCTCGCCCGGGAGGCGGTCCCCGCCTGGGACGCGGTGGCCCGGAGGGCGGGCGGCGACCCGGACGGCCCGGCCCCGGCCGCGGACGAGGCCGCCCCTCACGAGAGAGTCACCGAGTGTGAACAGGACGGTCCCGACGCGCGCGGGACGGTCGGTGAGCGGGCCACGCGGGTCCTGCTCACGGTCCCCGCGCTGGACGATCCCGTGTGCTGGGCGGCGTTCCTGCGCAGGCTCGGCGAGCTCCGCCGGGACCGGGCCCTCAATCCCCTGTACTGGCCGGTCACCGTACCCGCCCCCGAGCGCCACGCCCGGCTCGTGTCCCATCTGCGCGCCCAGCATCCGGACTCCCACGCCCTCGCCTGGCTCGCCCGCGCCGTGTCCGAGACCGCCGGTGCCCCCTCAGCCGCGGCGGCCCTGCGCGCTCTCCTCCCCCAGGGTCGGCCCTCCGTGGAGGACACCCCGACCGACCTCCCCGCACCGTGATGGAGTCTCCTTGAAGCAGGTACCCGTCCCGTCGAAGCGGCCGCGGATCGCCGTGGTCGGCAGCGTCGACTCCTCCCGCGATTACCAGCCGCCCCTGAGCGCCACCGACCAGGTGCGCGGCGCCTGCCACGAGCTCGGCCGGGAACTGGCCCTGGCCGGGTACGACCTCGTGGTCTTCGCCGACGACGAGCACTACGTCGAGACCCTGGTCGCGCGCGGGTACGCGGCCGCATCCGCGCCCGAAGCCCAGATCATCGCCCATCCGCCCCGGCACCAGGACTACGCGCCCGACCTGCCCGAGGGGTCGAGGGTCCGTGTCACCACGATCCGCGACACCGGCGCCGAGTGGGAGGTGCCCTACTACCGGACACTGTTCGAGGTGGACGGGATCGTCCTGGCCGGGGGCGGGCGGTCCACCCGGGTGACCGGTGTGGTGGCGCTGGCCCAGGGAGTCCCCGTGGTCCCGTTGGCCGTGTTCGGCGGCGCGGCACGGCAGGTGTGGGTGTACCTGGACGGTTCCGGTGAGCACGTGGACCGCGAGGACGTTCGGGCCCTGGGCGAGTCCTGGTCACCCGGGTCGGCCCGGCGCATGACCGAGGTGCTGCGCCGGCAGATGGAGCGTCGGGCCGAACGACGGCGTCGCGAGGAACGGGCCCGGCGGTGGGGCCTTTGGCGCGAGTCGGCCGGACTGGTCGGCGCGATTTTACTGTTGCTCGCCGCGTTGGCGTCGATCGTGCTGGCCGGAGGCCCGGGGCCGACCGACGCACTCAGTCTCACCCTGTTGTTGGCCGGGCCGATGTGCGCGGCGGTGTCGGGGGCGCTGATCAGGGACTCGTTCGGTCGGACCCCCTCGGCCCTGCGTGCCTGCGCGCGTGGGCTGGGCGCTGGCGCGGTGTCGGTCCTGCTGTACGTGGCCGCCCAGCTGCTGACCGTACCGGAGCTGCTGGTGGAGCTGGATGCCAGACGCCTGCTGTTCTTCGTGGTGCCGGTGGGGTTCACCGCCGGATTCACCTTCGACCTCGTCTTCGAGCGTCTGCGCAGCCCCGGCGGCCCCCAGGTGGCACCGCCGCCGTCCCTCAGCACACGGAACTGAACGGCGTCACCGCAGCTCGGAGGGGGTCCGACCGGGCCATACCCGGTGCGCGGGGTCCGACCGGGGGAAGTGGTCGTGTTCGCGCCGTGGGGTCGGCAGACGGCTCGTAGCCTGGACTCCGCGACTCCCCCAGGGAAGGAAACCGCGCCCGTGGACAGCACCCCGGACCCGTACGAGGTCGACATCCCCTTCGGTACCCGTCTCAAGCTGAGCCGCACCAGGCGAGGCCTGACCAGGGAGGTGCTGGGCGGCCTCGTGGGTCGTTCCGCCTCGTGGGTCAAGGCCCTGGAGACCGGGCGGCTGGGCACGCCGAGACTCCCGGTCCTCCTGCGCCTGGTGGAGGCACTGCACCTTCGTGACCTGGCCGAACTCACCGGAGAGCAGTCCGTGCCCGTGGAGTTGTTCAGCGGCCCGGGGCACACGCTGCTGCCGAGGGTCCGAGCGTCGGTCAACGCCCTCACGCTGGGCGACGACCAACCGGTTCCCACGGTGGAGCGGCTGCGCGCCCGGCTGGCGGGGGCGTGGCGGGCGCGGCACTCCGCGCCCAACCACCGCGACGTGGTGGGGCGCCTGCTCCCCGGGCTGTTCGATGACGCCCAGCGGGCCGTGCGCGGCGCCGAGGACGGGGCGCAGCGACGCGCGGCGAGCTCGGTGCTGTCGGAGGTGTGCTCGCTGGCGCAGTTCTTCATCGCCTACCAGCCCGCGCAGAGCCTCCTGTGGCGGGTGGCCGAACGCGGCATGGTCGCCGCGCAGGAGGCGGAGGACCCGCACGCGCTGGGGGTGGCGGCCTGGCTGCTGGCCCAGGCGCACCGGGACGCCGGTGACTGGGAGGCGGCGGACGCGGTCACCGAGGAGGTCAGCCGACACCTGGAGCGGCACCTGCCGGACGCCGACACGGACGTGCTGGCGGTGTGGGGCGCGCTGCGGTTCGAGGCGGGGTACACGGCGGCGCGGCGCGGAGAGGCGGGGACGGCGTGGCGGCACTGGGACACCGCCCGGAAGGCCGCCGAACGGCTGCCCGCGTCCTACTACCACCCGATGACCTCGTTCTCCCGGCCGGTGATCGGCGCTCACGCGGTGACCGTGGCGGTGGAGCTGCGCAGCGGGCACGAGGCGGTCCGCCAGTCCGGGCACGCCCCGGCGGAGGCGATCCCGTCACGGCCGCGCGGGGCCCGGCACCGGATCGAGCAGGCCCGCGCCCACCGCCTGGCCGGACAGCGGGACGAGGCGCTGCGGGTGCTGGAGGCGGCGCACGCGGCGGCGCCGGAGACGGTCCGCTACAACGCCTTCGCCCGCAGCATGGTGTTGGAGGAGCTGGAGTCACGCGATCCCCGGCGCCGCGATGGGGCGGGGGTTCTGGCGGGTCGAATCGGCCTGATGTCCTGAGCGGGCGAACGGTCTCGGCACAGGGGACACAATCTGTACCCTTCGCATCCCCATCGCCACCTAGAGTGGTCTCATGTCAGAGCCACGGGTGACTCGAGGGGGCGCCCGTGGTCCGTTCAACAGCGCGGGGGACGCCGTGAGCGACGCCGCCGTCATCGAGGCCGAGGACCGGTCAACCCTGGAGGCGTGGGCGCGGGCCATGCACGCGACGGTCCTTCCCGTGGCCGAGAACTGGTGGTCGATCACCTACCAGGCCGAGGCGGGACTGCCCGACGGCACACGGGTGCGCTGCCGCTACCGGTACGTGATCCCGCACCAGGCCGCCCTGCGGCGCTGGAAGCGCACGTACGTGGTGGGTCTGGTGCACACCAGCGGCAGCGCGCGCTGCCACCACGTGCGCCAGGTGATCCCGGTGGGCGACTCCGAGCCCGAGGAGCGGCACCGCGCGGAGCTGATCGCCTCGGCCCTGGTCACCACCGAACGCCAGGACGCGTGCGGTGCGAGCGTCGGCAACCTGGAGGTCTACGTTGTCGAGCGGGCCACCCTGTGGAAACCCGGGGTGGCCCGCTACTGAGCGGACCACCCCGGGGCGCCGGGTCGCGCGCGTCTACGAGAAGTACTCGTGGGCGGTCCGCGCGAGCAGGGTGGCGCCGTCCTCGATGACCCGGTTGGCGGCCTCACCCACGCACACGGCGGCGAACTCCGGCTGGTGGTTGCTCACCGGGAAGCAGTCCAGGCCGATGTAGGGGTGGATGGCGGGCACGTGCTGGGAGACGTTGCCCATGTCGGTCGAGGCGCGGTTCATCGTCTGGTGTTCCACCGGGGCGTCGAACCGGCGACCGATCGCCAGGGCGTGGCGCGTGTAGATCTCCAGGGCGCGCTCGTCCGTGCGGAACTCGGAGTAGGGCTGGGACTCGGGCGTGAACTCCAGCTCGGTGTCGGTGGCCAACGCCCCCGCCTCGAAGCACCGCTCCACCCGTTCCCTGAGCGGCTCCAGCTCGGCCAGGGTCCGGGCCCGGGTGTACCAGCGGCCCTCGGTGACTCCGGGGATGGCGTTGGGGGCCTCCCCTCCGACGGTCTGGATTCCGTGCACCCGGGTGTTGGGCGGGAGCTGCTGGCGCATCAGCCCCAGGGCCACCTGGGCGACCACGAAGGCGTCGTTGGCGTTACGGCCCTCGTGCGGGTAGGCGGCCGCGTGGGCCGTCCGCCCGGTGAAGCGAACGTGGTCGTGGGCGACCGCGTACGGCTCGGCCCGGGGAGCGTCGACCGGTCCCGGGTGGGCCATCAGCGCCAGGTCGAGGCCATGGAAGGCGCCCGCGTCCAACAGCTCGACCTTGCCCCCGCCGCCCTCCTCGGCCGGGGCGCCGACGACCTCGATCCGCAGGTCGAGACGGTCCGCCCAGGGCCGGAGCGCGATCGCGGCGCCCACCGACATCGCGGCGATCAGGTTGTGCCCGCACGCGTGGCCGAGGCCGGGCAGCGCGTCGTACTCGACGACCAGGCCCACCCTGCGGCTGCCCGACCCGTAGGAGCCGTGCACCGCCGTGGGGAAGCCGAGGTAGGAGGTGGTCGTCTCGAAACCGTACTCGTCGAGCAGCTCGGCCGTCCACGCGGCCGCGCGGTGTTCCCGCCAGGCGGTCTCCGGATGCGCGTGCAGGGTCTCGGAGTAGGCGATCAGCCGCGCGAGCTGGTCGGAGGCATCGGGCGGGCGGTGCGTCTCAGCGGTCATCGCCGGGCACCCCGTATCCGGGCGAGGCGGCCGGGTCCAGGCCGCGCTGGACGTAGTCGTCGCGCTGGGGCAGCCAGACGTCGAGCAGCCCTCGCAGCGCCTCGACGGGTTCGTCCTGCCAGTCCACGCGCAGGTCCGTGTCGCGCCAGCCGTGGCCGGACACTGTGGACAGCCCGGCCGAGTACACCGGCCCGGCCTCACCGCCCGCCGCCAGTGCGGCCGAGAGCGCCGTGAGCAGGCGTTGCTCCAGCTCTCCCCCGGCCGAGGCGAAGGCCTCGCACATGATCGCGGGGATGTCGGCGCGGGTGAGCATGTTGCCCGCCGCCGCGCAGTGCGGACCGGTGGCCTCGCCGTGCACGCCGAGGGTGAGCCCTCCGCTGAACGTCGCCGCCGCACCCGAGGCGTCCACCACGGTGAGCTGGCGGTAGTCGGAGTTCGGGGCAGCCCCGACGACCTCTTCCAGGGCCGCCTCGGGGCTCGCGCCCGCCTCCAGCCGGTCCAGCAGGGCCGAACCCAGCCGGGGGTCGGTGATGTTCTGCGACGCGACGGCGCCGACGGAGTCCCGCAGGTGGACGACGCGCGCGGCGACCGCCGGCGAGGAGGACACCGCCGCGACGCCGAACCTGCCGTTCTGGTGTGCCGCGATGGAGAAGGTCACTCCCGGCCTCCCGAGATCACGGCGGTGGCGTCGATCTCCACCAGCCACTCCGGCCGGGCCAGCGCCTGGACGACGATCCCGGTGGAGACCGGGTGGACGCCCTTGAGCCAGCGCCCCATCTCCCGGTACACGTCCTCGCGGTAACGCGGGTCGACGAGGTAGACCGTCACCTTGACGATGTCCTGGAGTCCGCTGCCCGCCTCCCGCAGGAGGAGGTCGATGTTGGCCATGGCCTTCTCGGTCTGGGCGCGGACGTCGCCGACGCCCACGGACTCCCGGGTCTCCAGGTCCTGGCCGATCTGGCCGCGAAGGTAGACGACTCCCCCGGCGACGACGGCCTGGCAGAGGTCGTTGTCGAGGTTCTGCTCGGGGTAGGTCTCGCGGGTGTTGAACTTGCGGATGCGGGTGTGCGTGGTCATGGGTGCTCTCACCTCTGGACGTGGGTCAGGCGCGGGTGGGCGTCGTTGTGTTCCATGTATCCCCTCTGGATGGAGATCTGGTCAGCCACGTAGCTCGCGTCGTGCCAGGCCCCCCAGAGGAAGCTCGATCCCCGGCGCGACTGCCAGGGGAGCCCCACGAAGTAGACGCCGGGCTCGCTGGAGACCCCGCGCTGGTGCCTCGGCCTGCCGTGCTCGTCGCAGGCGTCCGTGGGCAGCCAGCCGTAGTCGGCGGAGAAGCCCGTGGCCCAGACGACGGAGGTGACCCCGGCTGCGGCGAGATCGAGTTCGGGGACGGGGTCGGTCACCGAGTCCGGAAGGTCCCCAAGGACCCTGGCCCCAGGCTCCTCCGGGAGGTCGAGCCCGTTGCGGGTGACGTAGGCGTCGGCCTCGTCCAGCAGCGCCAGGTAGTTCGCGTCGCCGCCGACGACGTTCTCCCGCAGGTCGGAGGCGAAGCGCACGGTCCCGCCCTCGTAGGTCTCGGTCCGGCCCACGAGCGTGACGCCCCGGTCGGCCAACCCCCGGAAGTCCACGGTGTGGCCGCCGTGCGCACCACTGACCGCGATCGTCACGTGCTCGGCGCCCTGGGGCGGGGTCGAGGCCTCCCACTTGCCGAGCACGCCCAGCCACCAGACGAAGTCGTGTCCCCGGTACCGGCGCGGAGGACGGTCGTGCGGGCCGACGGACAGGTACACAGGACGCCCGGAGGCGCGGAGTTCGTCGGCGATCTGCACGCCCGACGACCCGGACCCGACCACGAGGACGCCGCCCTCGGGCAGCTGAGCGGGGTTGCGGTAGCCGCTGGAGTGGATCTGGACCGGCCCCTCCCCCTCGGGAACGATCGGCGGGATCACCGGGCGCTGGAAGGGTCCGGTGGCGGCCACGACGTAACGCGCGTCGTAGACGCCGTCCGAGGTCTCCACACGAAAGCCCCTGCGGCCGTCGTGCCTGCGCACCGAGGTCACCTCGACCCCGCAGCGCAGCGGCGCGTCGATCCTCTCCGCGTAGGCGGCCAGGTAGTCGGCCACCTGTTCCTTCGTGGCGAAGTCCTCGGGTCCGAGACCGTCGAACTCCATTCCGGGGAACCGGTCGTGCCAGACGGGCCCGTTGGTGACCAGTGAGTCCCACCGCTCCGAACGCCAGCGCTCGGCGACGCGGTGGCGTTCGAGGACGACGTGCGGCACACGGCGGTCGCTCAGGTGCTCGCTCGTCGCGATCCCGGCCTGCCCCCCTCCGACGACGACGACTTCGATCTCCTCAACGGACATACTGCTCTCCACTCCCATGGACGGTTGCGAGGTACTGGTGGGGGCTCGGCCGCGCGAGCCCCCGGGCACGGGGGCGGCGGGTCAGACCCGCGCGCGGTCGCTCTCGTGCAGAAGGTCGGATCCCCTGGTCTCGGGCATGGTCCGCAGGGTGAGTGCGCCGATGACGCCGATCACGATCATCGTGAAACCGGGGACCATGGAGCTGCCGGTCACCGAGATCAGCCAGGTCATCAGGTACGGCAGGGTTCCCGCGAAGAAGGCACCGGCGACGCTGTAGGCCATGGAGAGGCCGCTCTGGCGGGTGCGCGTGGGGAAGAGTTCCGCCACCGTCGAGGCGTGCGTGCCCAGGATGACGGCGAGGATCACCGCGAGTCCGAAGGTGGCGAGGAAGGCCGCCCACGACGTGTTCGCCTGCATGAGCAGGAAGAGGGGCACGGAGCCGACGATCATCGCCCCGGCAGCGGTGTACAGCACCGGCTTGCGGCCCACCCGGTCGGAGATCATGCCCGACAGCGGGATCACCCCCATGGCCACCACCGAGGCGGCGGCGGAGAGCAGGGCGGCCCGGTCCGCGGGCACCCCCACGATCTCCTCCTGGTAGGTGATCAGGTACACGAGGACGATGTAGAAGGTCGAGTTCATGAACGTCTCGATGCCCACCGTCTGGAGGAACTGCTTCCCGTTGGAGCGGAAGACCTCCACGACCGGCTGGCTCGGGACGTTGTTCATGTCCTCCAGCGCGCGGTACTCGGGCGTGTCCTCGATCTTCAGGCGGATGTAGAGGCCGACCGCCGCCATGGGCACCGTCAGCAGGAAGGGGATCCGCCAGGCCCAGTCGAGGACGACCTCGGCCGGGAAGACCGCGTGGAGCGCCCACACCGCGAACGACGCGCACAGGAACCCGGCGACCGAGCCGAACTCGATCCACGAGCAACCGAAGCCCCGCCGCTTGGGCGGAGAGAACTCCGCGAGGAAGGCGGCGGCGCTGCCGAACTCCCCGCCCGCCGCGAGCCCCTGGATCACGCGGGCGACCACGAGCAGGATCGGCGCGAGGATGCCGACGGAGTCGTAGGTGGGCAGCAGCCCGAGCATGAGCGTGCCCGCCGCCATCGAGATGATGACGATGGACAGGGTGGTCTTGCGTCCGAACCGGTCTCCGAGGTGGCCGAACAGCACGGAGCCGATCGGTCGCACGAAGAACGCCACGGCGAAGACCGCGAACACCGAGAGCAGTCCGGTGGTGCCGTCCTGCTCGGGGAAGAAGACCTTCGCCATGGTGGTGGCCAGGTACGCGTAGACGGCCCAGTCGAACCAGTGGACGAAGACGCCCACCGCTCCGGCGAACACGCTGCGGCGCAGGTCCTTCCGGTCCACTGAATCCGGGGTCGCACCGGTCATCTCGCCTCCTGGGGACTCGTTACTCAAGGCACGGACGGGCCCGGGGGACGCCCTGCCTGTGGCCTGGGTCACGAGTATCGAGGTGCGAAGTACGATCTGTACAACACATAGATCTGAACTTCACCATCGGAAAAACTGATAACCGAGAGTGGGACGGGCATGGCGGACGTGAGCCTGCGTCAACTGGAGTACCTGACGGCCGTCGCGAGGCACGGTTCGGTGACAGCCGCCGCGCGCGAGCTGTTCGTGTCGCAGTCGGCGGTCTCGACCGCCCTGGTCGAGCTGGAGTCGGCCCTCGGCATCACCCTGTTCGTGCGCTCACAGAAGGGGATGCGGCTCACCACGTCCGGCCAGCGCGCGATCGCGGCCGCCGACAACGTGCTGGCCAGCCTCGACCAGTTCAGGGAGTCGGCGCGCCAGGAACGGGAGCAGATCGAGGGAACGCTCACCATCGGCTGCTATGCCACGATCGCGCCGATACTGCTGCCAAGGGTGATCGCCGAGTTCTCCCGCCGCCACCCCCAGGTCCAGCTCTCCTTCGTCGAGGCCGCGCACGAGAGGCTCCTGGAGGACCTGCTGAACACGCGGATCGACCTGGCGATCACCTACGACTACAAGCTGGCCTCGGTGCGCACCGCGAGCGGGGTGACCGCGCTGCCTCTGCGGTCCGAGCCCCCGTACGTCCTCGCCCCCGTGGGCGGGGCGGTGAGCGCCAAGGAGCGGCCGAGCCTGGCCGACCTGGCCGTCGAACCGCTGATCCTGTTCGACCTGCCGCCCGGCGGCGAGTACTTCCTCGGCCTGTTCACCCGGGCCGGGCTGACCCCGAACGTGCGCTTCCGGACCACCAGCTTCGAGATGGTCCGAGCCCTGGTCGCCCGTGGCCTGGGCAACGCGCTGCTCACCCAGCGCACCGTGTTGGAACGCAGCTACGAGGACCTGCCCTACGCGACCCGGGAGCTGGACGTCGAGCCCGAGGGGCTGGGCATCGAGATCGTCCAGCTGACCGACCGCGCACCGGTCCGGCGGACACAGGCCTTCATCGAGGTCTGCCGGGAGGTCGTCGTCTGATCCCGAACGGGAGGAGCGCCCCCGGGCCCGCAGATGGGCGGGCCCGGGGGGACGATTCACTAGCGGATCGAGGCCGCGACGATGTCCTCGACCTGGCGGACGATCGCCTCGCGCTCCTCCTCGAAGGCCGGATCGGAGATGCTCCCACCGGAACCGAGGTTCAGCACCGGGGTGTGGACGTGACCCGCGGGGACGTCCCCTTCGGTGGCGTCGCGCAGCAGCGTGTTGCGGTACGCGATCTCGTTGGAGAGGTAGTTCCCTCCGCCGCCGGACCGCGCCTCGGAACCGGGGGTGGGTCCGTCCGGGCTCACCACGGGCGCGGTCCCACCCGCCGGGATCTCGGTCACCTCGGTGTTGTCGACCACGGGGAAGGGAGCCCCGGTGGTCTCCTCGGCGATGGCGGTGCGGTCCAGGGAGGAGTCGGACCACTGGGGCTGGGGAGTGACGGTGGGGGCACCCTCGGGGACCGGGATGATCTCGGGCGTGCCGAGCACCTCGTTGTCCTCGAAGCCACCGCGCCAGGCACCGTTGTGCGCCTCGAGGTCGAACCTCCCAGGCGAGCCCTGGCTGACCGTGATAACCGCGTCGGCCGGCTGGTCACCGGTGTAGTAGGGCAGGAGGGACTGCTCGACCATGCCGTCGGTGAAGTCCCGCCAGCGCACCGGGTAGAGCATCGCCTTGACCACCGCGACGCCGTCGGCGGTCTCCAGCACCGCGCCGTCGAGGGCCAGGGCCGCGGCCCCGGAGGGGTTGGCCTGCCGGATGTCGTCGTCGAGGAGGAACGGGTCGAAACCGGTGACGACCACGTGGCTGACGTCGGCTCCACCGGGGGCCTCGGCGAAGTCCTCGCCGTTCTGGCCCCGGGAGCGTCGTTCCAGGTCGGCCACGAGTTCGGCGCGCTCGGCCTCGCTCAGCGCGAAGCCGGGTTCCCAGCGGTTGAGGGCGGAGGTCATGGCGAGCCTCGCCCAGTAGAGCGGCCGGTCGTCCTCGGCGCTCAGGTCCCCCTCCACCTCCCCGGGGGCCCGGACCCGCTCCACCGCGTCGCTCCAGAGCGCGTCCCCGTGGCCTTGAACGACCGCTCCGGCACCGTCGAGGTCGGACGCCCCGCACAGCTCCTCTTCGAAGCGGTCCACGGCGGCGTCGAACCCGGACCCGAGCAGGATCTCCCGCGGGACCTCCTGCTCGACCCGTGCCTCCTCCACGGTCGCGCCCTCCTCACCCAGGCAGCCGTCCGCCCGCTCGGCGTACGCTGGAGGCACGAGCGCCAGGGCCGGAGCCATGACGAGCGCCGACGCGGCGACACGGGAACCGGTCCGCCATGGCCGCGCGCTCCCGTTCACTACGGTTGATCTGTTCGACAAGATGTCCCGTCCTCTCAGTTGTTCGCCTCATTGACGTGACCGCGGAACCATCACCACGGCAGGATCTCGGGGATCGGGTCACCGCCCCGCAGGTGCTGGTCGCAGAAGGCCAGCACGGTCTCGTTCCATACGCGGCCGTTGGAGGGTGTGAGCACCCAGTGGTTCTCACCGGTCAGCTGGAGGAACCGGTGCGGCATCGTCTCCGGCGGGCCGTCCCAGCCCGAGACCAGGTCCCACCACATCCGCAGCGCCTCGCTGACCGGCACCCGGTAGTCCCGGTTGCCGTGGGTGATCAGCACCGGTGTGACCACACGAGACGCGCCCTGGTGCGGGGAATTGTCCCGGTACCACTCGGGCTGCTGGTCCTCGTGGCCGTGCACGCGCATCTTCTTCGCGGCGGCGTCGGTAGTGCGGTGCTGTTGCCCCATCGCCCACGAACCGGCGTGGGTGACGACCGCCGAGAAGCGGTCGGTCCGCCCGGCGATCCAGCTGACCATGAAGCCTCCGAAGGAGGCGCCGAGCAGCGCCGTGCGCGCACCGTCCAGTTCGGGGCGCTCCAGCTCCTGGTCCAGCAGTGCCTCGCACTCCCCGTAGACGACCTCCGGCAGCCTGGGCCAGCCCCGGTTCAACCCCGCGTGCCCGTAACCGCTGGACATGGCGAAGTCAGGCATCAGCACCGCGTAGCCCCGGGCGACGGCCAGCCACGGGCACCACCGCCAGGACCACGCGTTGAAGGAGCTGTGCGGGCCGCCGTGGATCCACAGCATCACGGGAGCCGGGTCCGCCTCGGAGGCGCCGTCGGGCAGGCACAGCCATCCGCCGACCCGTACGCCGCCGACGTCGGTCCACACCCGTTCCAGGGCGCCGGGCAGGGCGTCCACCGAACCCGGCGCGGGGAGTTCGGTCCGCTCACCGTCGGACGCCAGCCGCACCGGCCGGGCGGGGGTGGCGACGTCGGAACGCAGCGCGAACAGGGAGCCGTCCGGAGCGGGAGCCAGCGAGGTGAAGACACCGGTGTCCGCCAGAGTGCGGGCCTTCCCGGTGCTCGGGTCGACGGCGAGCACGGCGCCGGAGGAGTGCAGATCGCCGGTGACCAGGAGGGTGCCGTCGTGGCTCCAGACGTACCCCCTGATCGTGAGGTCTCCGACGTCGACCCCGACCGGCTCCCCACCCGTCAGCGGATGGATCTCCAGGAAGTCGTAGCCGGTATCGGTGGGTGTGGAGATCGTGATGCGCGTGAGCGCCAGGTGGGCGCCGTCGGGCGAGAACACCGGCGAGCCGTACTCCTGGTGTTCGTCGGCGGCCAGCAGAGTGGTTCGCTCGCGGCTGTCGGTGTCGATGAGGACGACACCGGTCCGGGTCTGCCCGCGCTCGACCCGTTCGGTCCAGGTCGTCGCGACGGTTCGGCCGTCCGGGGACAGGTCGGCTGACGCACCCGAGAGGGCCAGGGTGTCGACGCCGTCGGTCAGATCGCTGACCCCACCGTCGGGGGAGACGAGCACCAGGCGCGGGCTGACGTCGCCGAGCTCGTGGTCCCAGCGGCGGATCGGCATGCCGGTGTGCCAGATGGTGCTCCGCTTGGCGGCCTTCCGATCCTTGCGACGTTCGGCGTCCTCCTCCAGGGTGGCCCCGGCCAGGACACTCGTCTTCGCGAGGATCGAGCCGTCCTCCGCGACACCGGAGACGCTCAGGCCTCCGGGGGTCCGGGCGACGAGGACCGCCTCCCCGTGTTCGGGCAGGCGCCAGACGGCCGCCGCGCCCTCAGCCGAGTCGTCGTCCGGGTCGGGGCGCCGGGAGGTGAAGAGCAGCGAACCGTCGGGGGTGAGCCGCGGTGCGTCCTCACCGTCCGTGGAGAAGGTCAGTCTCCGGGCCGGGGTCAGACCCTCCGGGTCGAGCGCCCACAGGGCCGACCTTCGTTTGGACCCGTGTTCGTCGACTTCGTCGATCGAGGCCACCACCCGCCCGTCGGGCCCGGCTGCCACGGCGGTGACTCTGGGAATCCGCGTGAAGGCGTCGATGTCGGCGAAGTCGGAGAACGAGGCAGATATCGGTGAAGGCACCGGCTCACGGTATCGCGTGCGGAGAACGCGTCACAGGGCGGGACGGCGCGCGGTGCCAGGCCCCAGAGAGCCCGCCCGGATGTGCGCCGAGAGCGGGCGCCGACGCCGTGACCGACGAGATCGCCGCGCATGGGATCCGCTTGGTGACCCTCGCCCGGATCGCCGCATGCGCTGGCCTGGCCGTCGGGAGCGTCCGGCACCACTTCGGCGACACCCTGCGCGAGGTCATGCGCTTCACGGACATGCGAAAGGGCGTCCACCTGAGTGAACGCCCTTCGTTTGTCGGGACGGCGGGATTTGAACCCACGACCCCTTGACCCCCAGTCAAGTGCGCTACCAAACTGCGCTACGTCCCGGCCGCTGAGCGGCGGCGTCTCCGCCCCGCCAACAGGTGAAACTTTACCGCATTCGGAAGGGCGCTCGAACCAGTTCGGCTCCCGCTCGGGTCCTCGGGCGAGGGCTCGTCGGCGAACTCGGGCTCAGCCCCACCCGGAAACCCTGGTGGTCACGCAGCCAACGCCAACCGGGGCAGACGGACCCCCGTCAGTGCCGTTGAGCTTGTGCCGGGTGTTTCGCACGGGGAAGACGGTGAGGCAGAGCGTGGCGGGGCGCCGACGACGACCCCCTCGGTCAGTCCCGTGGGGCCAGCGTCTCCCCCATTCACTCCCGGCCCGGACTGGACCCGCCTCCCCTGACCAGGGGCGTCAGCGTGCTCGGACGGATTCGTCCCTCCCGAACGGGAGCCGGGATCAGTGTTCGGCGGCGCGCTCGGTTAGCCAGCGGAACAGGCTGGGGTCGGTCCCCATCTCCGGGTGCCACTGGACGCCGAGCACGTTGAACACGTCCGTGTACTCCAGTGCCTCGACCGTCCCGTCCTCGGCCCAGGCGGTGGCGGACACGTTCCGGCCCAGGTCGGCGACGGACTGGTGGTGGTAGGTGGGCACGTCGAGCATGGTGCGGCCCAGCACCTGGGCGGTGCGGGAGTGCTCGGCGACGGTGACCGGGTGGGTGTCGAAGACGCCGACCCGCTGACGGTGTCCGGCGTGCCCCACCAGGTCGGGCAGGTGCTGGTTGAGGGTCCCGCCCCGGCACACGTTGAGCAGCTGCATGCCCCGGCACACCCCGAGCACGGGCAGGCCCCGGGCGAGCGCCCCGGCGAGCAGGTCCACCTCGGCGGTGTCCCGGTCCGCCCTGACCCCCGCCGTGTGCTCGCTGGTCGGGGATCCGTACCGGCCGGGGTCGATGTCGCCGCCCCCGGCCAGCAGCAGCCCGTCCAACCGATCCAGCGCCCCGGCGATACCGGCCACCGGCGGCAGCAGCACCGGGACCCCGCCGCTCGCCGCGACGGAGTCGACGTAGTACTGCGGCAGCAGTGTCGCGGGCAGGTCCCAGGCCGGACCCCACCGGGCCTGCTCGGCGTAGGCGCTGATCCCGACGACGGGTGACATGGGTCCTCCTGCGTGCACGAGTACGTACGGACGGTCACCAGACTAGATCGGGGTGACGTAGGCCCCGGAGATCCCGCCGTCCACGAGGAAGTTGGAAGCTGTGACGAACGAGGCGTCGTCACTGGCCAGGAAGGCCACGGCGGCGGCGATCTCGGTGGCGTCGGCGAAGCGGCCCAGCGGGACGTGGACCAGGCGGCGAGCGGCGCGTTCGGGGTCCTTGGCGAACAGCTCGCGCAGCAGCGGCGTGTCCACCGGCCCCGGGGAGAGCGCGTTGACCCGGATGCCCTCGCGGGCGAACTGGACGCCCAGTTCCCGGCTGAGCGCGAGCACCCCGCCCTTGCTGGCGGTGTAGGAGATCTGGGAGGTGGCGGCGCCCATGGTGGCGACGAACGACGCCGTGTTGACGATGGCTCCCTTCCCCTGTTCGCGCATGTACGGCAGGGCGTACTTGCAGCACAGGTAGACGGAGGTGAGGTTGACCTCCTGGACCCGCTTCCACGCGTCGAGGTCGGTGGTGAGGATGGAGTCGTCCTCGGGCGGCGAGATCCCGGCGTTGTTGAAGGCCACGTCGACGCCGCCGAACTCGTCACGGACCTGGGAGAACAGCGCCTCCACCTCGGCCTCGTCGGTGACGTCGGCACGGATGAACCCGCCGCGGGTCTCCTCGGCCACGCTGCGGCCGCCCTCCTCGTCCAGGTCGACGGCGACGACGGTGGCCCCCTCCTCGGCCAGGCGGCGGGCGGTGGCGCGGCCGATGCCGCCCGCCGCCCCGGTGATGACGGCGACGCGGTCCAGGAATCGGTTCATGGTGTTCCTCCGGCTCAGGTGTCGTCGGACAGGAAGACGGTCTTGGTCTCGGTGAACGCGTCCAGGGCGTCGGGGCCCAGTTCGCGGCCGATGCCGGACTGGCCCATGCCACCGAAGGGGGTCCAGTAGCGCACGGCGGAGTGCGAGTTCACCGAGAGGTTCCCGGCGCGCACGGCGCGGGACACCCTCAGGGCGCGGCCGAGGTCGCGGGTCCACACGGACCCGGCGAGCCCGAACTCGGTGTCGTTGGCCAAGCGGACCGCGTCGGCCTCGGTCTCGAAGGGCAGGACGGAGAGCACCGGGCCGAAGATCTCCTCGCGGAAGGCGGGTTCGGCCGGGTCGTGGGTGGTGAGCACGGTGGGCGGGAACCAGAATCCGGGACCCTGTGGCGCCCCGCCCTGGAAGGCGATGGTGGCGCCGTCCACGTAGGCGGCGACGCGGTCGCGCTGGGCGGCGCTGATCAGCGGTCCCATCTCCGTTCCGGGGTCGCGTGGATCTCCGACCGCGATGCCCTCCACAACGGGGCGCAGGAGTTCCAGAAAGTGTTCGTACACGTCGGCCTGGACGAGGAGGCGGGACCGGGAGCAGCAGTCCTGTCCCGCGTTGTCGAAGGCGGCCATGGGCGCGGCGGCCGCGGCCCGCTCCAGGTCGGAGTCGGAGAAGACGATGTTGGCGCTCTTGCCGCCGAGTTCGAGGGTGACGCGGGTGAGGTCGTCGGCGGCGGCCGCCATGATCCCCTTGCCCACGCGGGTGGAGCCGGTGAAGACGATCTTGGCGACGTCGCGGTGGCGGACCAGACGGTCCCCGGCCACTGGCCCGGCGCCGGGCAGTATCTGGAGTACACCGTCGGGCAACCCGGCCTCCCGGGCCAGTTCGCCGATGCGCAGGGCGGTGAGCGGAGTGAGTTCGGCGGGTTTGGCGATGACGGTGTTGCCCGCGGCCAGGGCGGGAGCCACGCCCCAGGACAGGACCGGCATGGGGAAGTTCCAGGGGACGATGACCCCCACGACGCCGAGGGGTTCGGCGAAGGTGACGCTCCAGCCGCCGGGGACCGGGATCTGCCGACCGGTGGCGCGTTCGGGAGCGGCGGCGAAGTACGTGAACACGTCCCGGGCGTTGCCCGCCTCCCAGCGGGCCTGACCGATCGGGTGTCCGGCGTTGGCGACCTCCAGCTGGGCCAGTTCCTCGACGTGGGCGTCGATGCGGTCGGCGACGGCGCGCAGCAGGCGGGCCCGTTCCCCCGGCGGGGTGTCGCGCCAGGCGGGGAAGGCCGCGGCCGCGCGGGCCACGGCGGCGTCGGTCTCCTCCACGGAGGCGAGGGGGACGGTGGCGATGACCTCCCCGATGGCCGGATCGACCACCTCCTGATCCCGTGGTCCGTGCTGGTGGGGCCGCTGGCCCGGTGCGGTTTCGCTGGTTCCCACAGGGGTCCCTCCCTCGTGCCGATGTCTCTGGTGCCCGCCCCCGTACTGAGGGGGAAGCGATCGTCTACATCCGTTCGAAGCCCCGGAAGAGCTCCCAGTCGGTGACGGCCGCGTCGAAGGCGGCCAGTTCCACACGCGCGTGGTTGGCGTAGTGGGCGACGACCTCCTCGCCGAAGGCCGCGCGGGCCAGCGCGCTGCCCTCCCAGAGCTCCAGGGCCTCGCGCAGGGTGGTGGGGACGGATCGTGCGTCGGAGGTGTAGGCGTTTCCGGTGAGGGGGTCGCCCGGTTCGATTCCGTGCTCGACGCCGTGCAGTCCCGCGGCGATGAGGGCGGCGTTGGCCAGGTAGGGGTTGACGTCCCCGCCGGGGACGCGGTTCTCCACTCGCAGGGAGTGCCCGTGGCCCACCACCCGCAGGGCGCAGCTGCGGTTGTCGTGGCCCCAGGCCACTGCCGTCGGGGCGAAACTGCCCGGGACGAAGCGCTTGTAGGAGTTGATGTTGGGTGCCAGCAACAGGGTGAACTCACGGAGCGCGGCGAGCTGTCCGCCGAGGAAGTGGCGGCCGGTCTCGGAGAGTCCCTCGCCCTCGGCCAGCAGCGGGGTGTCGTCCGCGTCGCGTAGGGAGAGGTGGATGTGACAGGAGTTGCCCTCGCGGTCGTTGGGCTTGGCCATGAAGGTGAGTGCCATGCCCTCCTGCGCGGCGATCTCCTTGGCGCCGTTCTTGTAGACGCTGTGGTGATCGCAGGTGCGCTGGACCTCGTCGAAGCGGAAGGCGATCTCGTGCTGGCCGAGGTTGCACTCACCCTTGGCCGACTCCACGTAGAGCCCGGCGGCGGTCATCTCGTTGCGGACGCGGCGCAGGAGCGGCTCCACCCGGGCCCCGCCCAGAACCGAGTAGTCCACGTTGTACTGGTTGGCGGGGGTGAGGTCGCGGTAGGCGCTGTTCCATGCCTGTTCGTAGGAGTCGCGGTAGACCACGAACTCCAGTTCGGTTCCCGCGTAGGCGCGCCACCCGCGTTCGTCCAGGCGTCGGCGCTGGCGGTCGAGGACCTGTCGGGGCGAGGCGGCGACGGGGGTGCCGTCGTGCCAGGTGAGGTCGGCGATGACCATGACGGCGCCCTCGGCCCAGGGGGTGCGCCGCAGTGTGGACAGGTCGGGGGCCATGACGAAGTCGCCGTAGCCGGTCTCCCAGGAGGACATGGCGTAGCCCTCGACGGTGTTCATGTCGACGTCCACGGCGAGCAGGTAGTTGCAGCCCTCCGTGCCGTGGGTGAGGGTCTCCTCCAGGAAGTAGCGGGCGGAGAGCCGCTTTCCCTGGAGGCGTCCCTGCATGTCGGTGAAGGCGACCAGGACGGTGTCCACCGTTCCGGCGGCCGCCTCGGTCCTGAGCTGGTCCAGCGACAGTGGGGGGAGGCTGTCTCGCACCTGGGGCTCCTTGTCCGCGCGACTGCGCTCGGGAGTATGGTTCGACTTCAGACCAATGGTGGGACATGCAACCAGGAGCCCTTCGGCGCTGTCAATGGCTTCTCCCGAAAGGGGGATGCCCAGCGCCGGGAAGGTGCCACCTCTCAAGCAGGCCACCATCGAGCAGAAAAGGAACAAGCATGAACCTTTCGGGCGGTGACCCGTCGGGGGTCGCGGCCGAGGCCGTGTTCCGGACCGTGCGGACCGGCAACCCGTTCGAGGAGACCGTGGAACGCCTGCTGTCCGCGATCCGGTTGGGCGTGGTCGGCCACGGGGAGCGCTTCCCGGCCGAACGCGAGCTCGCCGCGCGGCTCGGGGTCAGCCGGATCACCCTTCGCGACGCCCTGCGCGCCCTCCAGGAGGCGGGGTACGTGGAGTCCCGGCGCGGCAGGTCCGGCGGCACCTTCGTCACCTACGTGCGCCCGAGGCCCAGTCGGAGCGAGGCCCAGCGGGTCCTGCGGGACACCGGAACGAACCTGGACGACCTGTTCACCCACCGGCGTGCCCTGGAGACCGGCGCGGCCGTGCTGTTGGCCGAGAAGGGACTCACCCCCGAACAGGAGGACCTGCTCGGCGATCGCCTGGAGGCGACCGAGGCAGCCGAGGTGGAGGACTACCGGCGTCTGGACACGGTGCTGCACCTGACCCTGGCCGAGCTGACCGGGTCGGCCTCCCTCACCCGAGCGCTCACCGAGGTGCGCATGCGGGTCAACGACCTGCTCGACGCCATGCCGATGCTGGTCAGAAACCTGGAGCACAGCAACGCGCAGCACTGGGAACTGGTGCGGGCGATCCGCGAGGGCGAGCCGGAGGCGGCGCGGCGCGCGGTCCGCGAACACCTGGAGGGCAGTGAGGCGCTGATCCGGGGTTTCCTCTCCTGAGCGGGGCCAGCCTGGGCAGCACCCCCCTGGTAGGCCCACCCGGACACCTGACCACCCTGCGTGCTCCGCCTCACCTCCGGTCGTCGGGGAAGGGTTCGCGGTCAGTGTTGGACGCCCTCGCCGAACGTGGACGCGAAGCGGGGGCGAGGGCGTGTGTGGTCAGCCGACCGGGGCGTCCCAGGTTCCTCCGGCCGCGCGGTCCTGGGCTTCCAGGGGCGGGACCCGCTCACCGGCGGGTACCGGACCGGGCGGGGTGCCCTTCCCGAAGGGACTGCCCCCGAGGGCCTCCCTGCCGTGCGGGGTGAGCCAGGCGCCGGGGTCCGGGCCGATCGCCACCACGCCCGGGGGGTTGATGGCGGTGTGCACCCGGTAGTAGTGGACTCTGATGTGCTCGAACTCGGTGGTGTCCCCGAACCCGGGCGTCTGGAACAGGTCCCGCGCATACGCCCACAGCGCCGGGTACTCGACGAGCTTGCGGCGGTTGCACTTGAAGTGACCGTGGTAGACGGCGTCGAACCTCGCGAGGGTGGCCCACAGCCGCAGGTCGGCCAGGGTGATGTGGTCGCCCACCAGGTAGCGGCTGCCGGTGAGACGGTTCTCCAGGGCGTCCAGCCGGTCGAAGACACCGGTCACGGCCCGGTCGTAGCGCCGCTGGTCGGGAGCGAAACCGGACCGGTAGACACCGTTGTTGAGGTCGCGGTAGACCTCCGCGCTCACGGCGTCGATCTCCTCGCGCAGGTCCTCCGGGTACAGCTCCGGAGCCCCCTCCCGGGTCAGGTCGCCCCACTCCGTGGCCATGTCCACGCTGATCTGGTCGAAGTCGTTGGACACCAGGTGTCCGCTGGGCACGTCGACCAGTCCGGGCACGCTCACCCCGCCGTCGTAGGCGGGGTCGCGGGCGAGGTAGGCCTCGCGCAGGGCGTGGATGTCCAGGACCGGGTCCCGGCCGCCGGGGCTGCCGGTGCGCTCGCTGAACACCCAGTGCGGGTCGCCCTCGATGATCTCCTGGACCGGGTCCGTGACGGCCAGGGAGACGGCGCCCTCGAGCCCCATGAGCCGCCGGGTCATCACCACGCGGTGTGCCCACGGGCAGGCCCGGTTGATGATCAGCCGGTAGCGTCCCGCTTCGGCCGTGCGTCCGAAGCGACCGTCAGCGGTGACCCGGTCGGCGAAGGCCGCCGGATCCCGTTTGATCTCCTCGGTGGGGAGCTTGTTGGCCCTCATACCGGCTACCTCCGGACGTTGGGGAACGATGGGGTCCAGAAACGACCCTAACCCTCGCGGCGGCCGCGAAACGGTTGTCCACAGGCTCTCTCTTCAGGCGCCGGTTTCCAGTTCGGCCATGACCTGTCGGGCGATGGCGCGGCCGGCACGGTTGGCGCCGATGGTGCTGGCCTGGGGGCCGAACCCGGCGAGGAAGAGGCGCGGCTCGCGGACGGCGCGACCGTTCTCGACCCGGACCCCTCCGCCGGGTTCACGCAGACGCAGGGGTGCCAGGTGGGTGAGTTCGGAACGGAACCCGGTGGCCCAGACGATGGCGTCCACGGACGTCAGGGAGCCGCCGTCCCAGCGGACTCCGTCGGGTTCGATCGCGGTGAACATGGGTCGGGCCACGAGGAGCCCCCGGTCGCGTGCGGCGAGGTTCTCGGGGGTCGCGGGCAGGCCCGTGCCGCTGATGATGCTGGGTAGTGGCAGCCCGTCCCTGGCGGCCTCGTCCGCCCGGCGCACCGCGCGGACCCCGGCCTGGGGGTCGTCGACGAACTCGACCGGACGTCGGGTGGCCCAGACCGTGCTCGCGGCGACCCCCTCCAGTTCCCGCAGGAATCCCACCGCCGAGGTACCGCCGCCCACCACCAGGACCCGCATCCCGGCGAAGTCCTCGGCCGCCCGGTACTCGGGCGTGGAGACCTGCACGCCCCGGAAGTCGGCGGCCCCTGCGAAGTAGGGGCGGAAGGGGCGCGCCCAGGTCCCGCTGGCGTTGACCACCGCCCGCGCGGAGACGTCCCCCTTGTCGGTGGCGACCAGGAGGCTGGATCCCTCATCGCTCACCGAAGTGACGCGGACCGGCCGCACCACGTTCAACCCGAACCAACGTTCGTGGCGTTCGTAGTAGTCGCGCACCACCTCCCGGGCGGGCCGCGCGGGGTCGGCGCTGGCGAAGCTCAGACCCATCTCGCGCATCCCGGGGAGGTCGTCCACCTTGGTGGGCGTCGTCCAGGCGCAGTGACTCCCAGCGGAACTGCCAGGCCCCGCCGCTGTCGGGCCCACGGTCCAGGGCCACGAACCCGGCCCCGGGTTCGAGCCCGAGCCGCCGCAGGTGCCAGGCGACCGAGAGCCCGGCCTGTCCGGCTCCGATGACCACCACGTCCGCCGCCTCAGGCAGGACCCCGCCCAGAACACCCTCCACGACCGCTCCTCACGTTCGTCCACCATCCGTTGGCAACAACGCGGCGCCCCGGTTCATGCCGGGGCGCCGCGCACGGAGGAGCGTCGTCGGGGGCCACTGGCGGACCGAGCGCTGCAAGTTCACCGTGGCCTCACCCGAAATCCCGGCAACGGTCTGCGCGATCGGGGTCTGCACGGTGTTCGCGCCCGAGTCTTCCTCAGTCGTGGCCCACCACGGAGTCCGCGATCGCCCAACGAGCCACAGCACGGTGAGCCCGAAAAGTGACATGTGCGGGCGTTCACCAACGCGGCGCCCCGTGAAGCGGACGAACCCGTGGGCACCACTGGCCCCACCGGAACCCGTTCGGTGGACGCTCCCGGAGCCGCCCACGGTCACGGCGGGCCGGTCGGGGTCATCCCGGGGCGAGTTCCCCCAGCAGATCCTCCACGTGCCGTCGAATCCGGTCGCGGATCGGCCGCACGGCCTCCACGCCCCGCCCCGCCGGGTCGGGCAGCTCCCAGTCGAGGTAGCGCCTGCCGGGGAAGAACGGGCAGGCGTCGCCGCAGCCCATGGTGATCACCACGTCCGAGGCGCGGACAGCCTCCTCGGAGAGGACCTTCGGGGTGTTCTCGGCGATGTCGATCCCGACCTCCGACATCGCCGCCACCACCGCCGGGTTGACCTGGTCGGCGGGCGCGGAACCGGCCGAGCGCACCCGCACGCGGCCAGCGCCCAGGTGTTCGAGGAACGCCGCCGCCATCTGGGACCGCCCCGCGTTGTGCACGCAGACGAACAGCACCTGCGGAACCGCCACCTCCGAGGGCGAGTTCTCCATCGTGGTCTCAGCCACCGCTTCCCTGCCTCTCCTCGGTGGACGGCCTCCCGTCATCGGTGGACGGCCTCCCGTCATCGGTGGACGGCCTCCCGTCATCGGCGGTCGGCCTCCCGGCGCGCCCCTCCCCCGGGAACCAGCGCCGGGCCGCCAGGGCCACGTACACCAACCCGATGAGCACCGGCACCTCGATCAGCGGGCCCACCACACCGGCCAGCGCCTGTCCGGAGGTGGCGCCGAAGGAGGCGATGGCCACCGCGATCGCCAGCTCGAAGTTGTTGCCTGCGGCCGTGAAGGCCAGGGTGACCGAGCGCGGGTAGGCCATGCCCAGGGCACGGCCCAGAGCCAGCGTCCCCGCCCACATGACCAGGAAGTAGACCAGCAGGGGCAGGGCGATGCGGGCCACGTCCCAGGGCCGCGAGGTGATCGCCTCCCCTTGGAGGGCGAAGAGCATCACGATGGTGAACAGCAGGCCGTACAGCCCCCACGGCCCCAGCCGGGGCAGCAACCGGGTCTCGTACCACTCCCGTCCGCGTGCCCGTTCCCCGAGGCGGCGCGTCAGGTACCCGGCGAGCAGGGGTATTCCGAGGAAGACCAGGACCGAGAGCGAGATGTCGACGAACGACACGTCCAGGGCCGCCTGCTCCAGACCCAACCACCCGGGCAGCACCGACAGGTAGAACCAGCCGAGGGCGCCGAACGCCACCACCTGGAACACGGAGTTGATGGCGACGAGGACGGCGGCGGCCTCACGGTCGCCGCACGCGAGGTCGTTCCAGACGATCACCATCGCGATGCACCGCGCCAGGCCCACGATGATCAGTCCGGTTCGGTACTCGGGCAGGTCCGGGAGGAACAGCCAGGCCAGCGCGAACATCACCGCCGGGCCCGCCAGCCAGTTCACCGCCAGCGAGGTGACGAGCAGACGGCGGTCGCCGGTGACGGCCCCCAACCGGTCGTATCGGACCTTGGCCAGGGGCGGGAACAGCATCACCAGCAGCCCCAGCGCGATCGGCAGGGACACACCGGCCACCCCGGCTGCGGACAGCGCCTCCCCCAGTCCGGGGACCAGCCGCCCCAGGGCCAGGCCGGCGACCATCGCCGCCAGGATCCACACGGTCAGGAACCGGTCCAGCGACGACAGGCGTCCGACCACACCGGAGGGGGCGGCGTCCGAGCGAGCGGGGACGTTCACGAGTAGGCCCCCGCGGGCCTCACGGTGCGGGTGAGGACCGAGGCCAGGCGGTCGGTCGCCTCCGGTAGCAGCCGGTAGTACACCCAGGTCCCGCGCCGTTCGGACGAGATGAGCCCGGCCTCGCGCAGGAGTCTGAGGTGGTGGGAGATGGTGGGCTGGGACAGGTCGAAGGCGGGCGTCAGATCGCAGACGCACACCTCCTCGCCGCGCGCGGTGGCGATCATCGACAACAGCCGCAACCGCACCGGATCACCCAGGGCCTTGAACACCCTGGCGAGTTCGACCGACTCGCCCTCCTCCAGCGGGGACTGCAACAGCCTGGGACAGCAGTCGGTGACGCCGCCATGGGGATCGAGGACCCCCTCCTCTTGATTCGACATGCGTCTATGTTGACAAACTTCAATTCAGAAGGCAACACTGGAGCCTCACTGAATAGATGAACATCAATTCAGAACTCGGGAGGACTCCGTGTCCCGTATCCAACTCGCCCTGAACGTCGCCGACCTCGAAGCGTCAGTGGCCTTCTACTCGACCCTCTTCGGAGTCGAGCCCGCCAAGCGCCGCCCCGGCTACGCCAACTTCGTCGTCGCCGAACCCCCGCTCAAGCTCGTCCTCATCGAGGGCGAGCCCGGCCAGGAGACCCGCCTGGACCACCTCGGCGTCGAGGTGGAGGAGACCGCGAAGGTCGACGCGGCCACGACTCGCTTCAGGAACTCCGGCCTGGCCACCTTCGAGGAGAACGACACCTCGTGCTGCTACGCGGTCCAGGACAAGGTGTGGGTCCACGGCCCAGGACGGGAGCCCTGGGAGGTCTACGTGGTCAAGGGCGACAGCGATCAGAGGGGCGCCGCGCCCGCGGCCGTCACGGATCACGCCCCCGCCGGACCCTCCGGCTGCTGCTCCTCCGACCAGGCGTAGCGGCCCGATGACAACCCCGGGCCGAGGTGTCGCGGCGCCGACGCCACCGCGCCCCGAGCGCGCACCCCGGTTCGGTTGCCCGCGCCCCGGGTAGCTCCTCTCGCGCGTCCGTGAGGGAGTCCCTCGCAGTGCCCCCATCAGGCGGGACTCCCTCACGGATGTGAGACGTGGTGCTGTTGGGGGAAGAACAGTGGGCCCAATGAGGGAGCGATCATGCGAGCTGTAGTGATGCACGGACCCGGCGACGTCCGGGTCGAGCAGGTCCGGGAACCGGAGATCGTCGAACCGACCGACGCGGTGGTTCGGGTCACCGCCACCTGTGTCTGCGGGTCGGACCTGTGGCCCTACCGCGGCATTGAGCAGCAGGACGGACCAGCGCGGATGGGCCACGAGTACGTGGGCGTGGTGGAGCAGGTCGGACCGGAGGTACGTGCGGTTCGGGTGGGCGACTTCGTGGTCGGCTCGTTCGTGGCCTCCGACAACACCTGCGAGATCTGCCGGGCGGGCTTCCAGTCCCGCTGTGTCCACCAGGTGATGATGGGCTCCATCGGCACCCAGGCCGACTACGCCCGTGTCCCACTGGCCGACGGCACGCTGGTCCGGGTGCCCGGCGAACCGACGCCGGAGCAGGTCCGCGGCCTGCTGGCAGCCTCCGACGTCCTCGGCACCGGCTGGTTCGGCGCGGTCGCGGCCCAGGCCGGGCCGGGTCGGACCGTAGCGGTGGTGGGAGACGGCGCCGTCGGCCTGCTGGCGGTCCTGGCGGCCAGACGGCTCGGCTCGGAGCGAGTCATCGCCGTGTCGCGCCACGCCGACCGGCAGGCACTGGCACGGCGGTTCGGCGCCACCGACATCGTGGAGGAGCGCGGCGAGGCGGGCGCGGCGAAGGTGAAGGAGCTCACCGGCGGTCTCGGCGCCCACTCGACCGTCGAGGCGGTCGGCACCCAGGAGTCCATGGAGCAGGCCATCCACTCCACACGTGCGGGCGGACACGTCGGCTTCGTCGGTGTGTCCCACGGGGTCGAACTCGACGGCCTGGACCTGTTCTTCTCCAGTGTCAGCCTGTTGGGCGGTCCGGCGCCGGTACGGCGGTTCCTTCCCGAGCTGATCGAGCTGATCATGACCGACCAGATCGACCCGGGCGCGGTCTTCGACCTGACCCTGCCGATCGAGGAGGCGGCCGAGGGATACCGGGCGATGGACGAGCGTCGGGCCACCAAGGTGATGCTCACGCTCTGAGACGACAGAGGCGGGTGAGGCTCGCGGTGCCATCGAACCCGATGGAACGTGTTGACTATCGATAGGATTCTATCGATAATCGATATATGCACCGCTACCTCACCCCCATCCTGCGCCTCGCGATCATCGGGGCGATCCTGGTCGGCCTCTTCGGACAGATCGTCGTCATTCCCGGCGCGATCGCCGACGAGGCCGCCCACTTCCCCCCGTATGAGCGGATCGTCGTCCCCTACACGATCCTGGGCATCCTGGGCGTCGCCTGTGTACAGGTCGCTCTGGGTGCCACGTGGATGCTGCTCGGCATGCTGGGGCGCGACGCGCTCTTCAGCACCCGGGCCTTTCTGTGGGTGGACCTCATCATCGGCGCCAGCCTCGCGGGAGCACTGCTCACGGCCGGAGTCACGGCACACCTGGCCCTGACCGACATGCCCTTCGCCAACGGCAACATGGAGGCGGTCGCCGCGCTCGGCGCCGCCTTCCTGACCACCGCCATGGGCACGGCCTTCGCGATGGTGGTCGTCCTGATGCGGGGCCTCCTGCGCAAGGCGACCCACCTCCAGGCCGAGATGGCCGGGGTGGTCTGATGGCGATCATCGTGGACCTCGACGTCCAACTCGCTCGGCGCGGCATGTCGGTCGGGGAGTTCGCCGAGGCCGTCGGGATCTCCCCCGCCAACGTCGCCGTCCTCAAGAACGGCCGCGCCAAGGCGGTGCGGTTCACCACCCTGGACGCGATCTGTCGAGTTCTGGACTGCCAACCCGGAGACGTCCTGCGCTGGGCACCGGACGGCGACACCGCCACCGGCCGGAGGTGATCCCCTCAGCCCCCGGACCGTCTACTCGCGAACGGCGGCCACCGCCTCGATCTCCACGAGCTGGTCGTCGTAGCCCAGAACGGTGACGCCCATCAGCGTGCTGGGGACGTCGTGCTCACCGAAGGCGTCCCGGACCACCTCCCAGGCGGCGACGAGGTCGTCCTGGGAGGTGGAGGCCACGAGCACCCGGGTGTTGACCACGTCGGTGAGTTCGGCGCCAGCCTCGGCGAGCGCGGTCCGAAGGTTGGCCACACAGACGGCCGCCTGCCCCGCGTAGTCGCCGACCGCCGCGGTGGAGCCGTCCTCGTTGAGGGGGCACGATCCCGCGGGGAAGATCAGCCGCACCCCCGAGGGAACGGTGGCCGCGTAAGCGTACTCGGCGGCGTCGGAGAGGGCGGCGGAACGGATCAGGGTCACTGCGCTGTTCATGGATGTCTCCAGTAGGAAGGTCGAACACCAGGAACGTTAGTGGCCCAGCCTGGGCAAACCCAGCGAATTTCCCGCTCACCGCCCGGAGGAGCTGCGCGAACAGGCCCCTCGGACGCAGCGATGGTGTTACAGATGGTGACGACATCGACGCGCTCGGGAGTACAGGGATGACCACGATCACCTTCGACCACACCGTCAGGGACTACGAGCTGTCGCACGTGCGCTCCCTGGCCCACGCCGCACGGCTGGCCTACAAGGACCACGACGCGGTGGAGCGGACAGCGCGGGAATGGGGGTTCCAGCGCGTGCGCTCCTTCCGGGTGGCCTTCTCACCGCCCTTCCCCTTGGAGGACACCCAGGCCTACGTGATGGCGGGCGATCACATGATCGTCATCGCCTTCCGGGGAACCGAGCCCGCACAGATCCGCGACTGGCTCTCCGACATCAACACTCCCCCGGTCCCCGAGCGCTCGTGCGAGGGCCGGGTGCACTGGGGATTCCAACGCGCGCTGGACGCGGTGTACACGGACCTTTCGACCGCCCTCCGGGAGTTCCGAGACGCCGAGCAGACGGTGTGGGTCACCGGGCACAGCCTCGGCGGCGCCCTGGCCATGCTGGCCGCGGCCCGCCTGCACTTCGTCGACGGCGTCCTGGCGGACGGCGTCTACACGTTCGGGCAGCCCCGGACCTGCGACGCCACCCTGGCCAAGGCCTACGAAGAGGTGTTCCGCGGGCGGATGTACCGCTTCGTCAACAACAACGACGTGATCGCCCATGTGCCGCCCGAGCCGATCTTCCGCCACGTCTCCGAGGTCAGGCACATCGACGCCGCCGGGCGGATACACGAGAAGCCGATGTCCGTGCTGGGAGGCCTGGCCGACTCGGTGCGGGGGCACACCGCCGATCCCTTCTCCCTGGGGGTGGACGCGCTGCGCGACCATGCCATGAACGCCTACGTCACCCACCTCGACGCCGCCGCCCGCTGAGGGTCGAATCGCCCGGCGCCAGAGCCGTGGGCAGAGGTGGCCCCCGCGCAGCGACGGCGCCGGGGTGTCAGGTGAGGACGTCGTCCAGGCGCAGTCGGGGACTGGGCATGGCAGCCCGCTCGGGATATCCGACGCGGAACGCGAGCAACAGGGTGTTCGCCTCCGCGCCCAGGAGCGCGGCGTAACGGGAGCCGAACTGGTCGGGTTGCCCCAGGGCGTGGTCGCGGTCGATGCGCTCGGTGATCTGGTTCATCGGGTGCAGTCCCAGCTCAGCGTGGGTCGCGGCCAGGTGGACAGCCTGGAGCGCGCGCCCACCGTTGAACTGGTCCTGGAGAGCGGTGGCGTCCCCGACGGTGATGACCCCGTAGGCGGCAGCCGTGGGGCACTGCTCGGATCTGGTGCGGTCGACCCAGAAGCGGTCCGCGGCCTGGCGGGACTGCTCCGGGAGGATCTTCGCCATGGCCAGGGTGAACGGGTCCAGCGCCTGTGCGTCAAGGGTGATGCCGTCGCGGTGGTGGTCGACATCGGAGCGCGGGGTCCTGAACCAGGAGGCCGAGTCCCTGGACTGCTCCTCGTCGTCGGTGATCGCCTGTGTCGCCTCGACGATCAGGGAGGACATCTCGTCGCGGTCGGCTCGGCTGGTGAGCCACCGCAGTCCGACGCCTTCGTGGGCACCGGCGAGCTCCTCCAGTCGCGAGAGCTCGGCCTCGGGTACTTCGCGGTCCAGGTAGGGGCCGCGGTTGGTGTGGCGGCCACCGATCGCCTCGTACAGCGGATCGTCCTGAGCGGCGCCGGACTCCAGTTCGAGACGCGCGACGACCGGTGAGTCCGTGCCTTCCGGCACCACCCGCACCGTCGCGGAGAATCCGAGGGCGCCCGCCGCTCTGACCATGTTCTCGACCGCGCAGCCAAGGCCGGAGTAGTGCTCGCGCAGGCTCGCGTCGGTGATCGGGATCCTGCGGCTCGGCTCCGAGAGCACGTCGATCGACGAGGGACGGACGTCGAACAGCCACGGTTGGGTGTTGTGGGGGCTGGCCGCGAGTACGCCGGCAGCGACGACCCCACGCACACCGGTCTCGTCCTTCCAGGAACGCCACAGCTCATGGGAGTCGCGCGTGCCCGCACCCCAAACACCGTTCGTGGCCGCGCGCACCCCCACAGCTCCGCTCCCGGCCACGATCGCCCCGCCCGCGCCCAGGCCCGCCCAGCGCAGCAGTCTCCTCCGGCTCAGGCTCCGTCGCGAAGGTTGGGAGGAACTCGAATCGTCGGGTGTCGTTCCGGTCGGGTCCGGCTCGGACGGGGTCGAGGGGCTGCTGTGGGGGTTCACGGGTGTCTCTCGTGTGGGTGGGTCGAGTCGAGGACGCGGCGTCCTCGTTCGGTGAGCAGTCCGTTCAGGAGAGCGCGCGTGGCGCGCGCGGAGTCGGGGGCGGCGCCGCCCCGTTCGACCTGTTGCAGGAAGGGGGGCGTGAACTCGTTCAGCACCCAGGCCGCCATGACCAGGTCACCGATCGATCCCGGAGGGTCGGGGCGTCGGAACAGGCCCGCCTCGACCAGCTGCGCGGCGATGCCCTCCAACAGGGCGGTCCGTTCGCGGTAGTTGCGCTGGTAGCGCTCCGCGAGGCGATCGTCGGTGTGCAGGAGGGGCAGCAGTTCGCGGGCCAGGCCTCGATAACGGAAGGCGTGGCCGTCGTTGGCCCCGTGGGTGGCGTACAACGCGATGAGCAGGGCTTCGGGGGTCCCGTCCTCGGGGGCGACGGGAGCCGAGGCTTCGCTCCACTGCTCGAACAGGGCGGTGATGATCGCGGGTTTGCCGTCGAACCAGTAGTAGAGGTTGCCGGGGCTGACGCCTGCTCGCTTGGCGATGTGGTTGGTGGAGACCGCTGCGGTTCCCTGCTCGTTGAACAGGTCCAGGGCGGCGAGGAGGACCTTGTCCCGCGCGGTCTTTCGAACTGGCTTGGTGGGCGGTGCGCCGGCGTCGTTCACACGATTAGAGTATTTACTCTAAAACTGGGCTGTCAAGCGGGAGGGGCGCTGGGTGAACAGCTGGAAGAGCGGGCCCGCCAGCCCGCACCCAGGGCGGCCCCCGCGATCACTTGGGCGACCGTGTGGCCCCCAGCCGCACCCGGGACCACGCCACGAGCGCGGCCAGCGGCACCAGGGCCAACATGTGCGCGCCATAGATGAGCGGCGCTAGCACGACCACGCCCCCGGCCGTGGCCGTGTGCACCAAGATCTTCCACCGGGCGACCACGGTGACGGCCAACGTGACGAACAGGGTGGCCAGCATCGCCACGACCAGCGCGACCACCGGCCGTGGAGCCCCCAGGAGGACCAGGGTCGCGCTACCGGCGCAGACGCAGGCGATGATGACGGCCCGTGGGACCAGGCGATGATGACGGCCCGTGGGACCAGGCGCTGCTTCCGGCCCCCGTGGTGGTCGCCCCACCAGCCCAGCCGCGCACCGAAGATGAGGATGCCGCAGAACAGGGCTGCCAGCAGCCCCCAGCCCAACCCGGAAGGGTCGGGGGTGGAGTACCAGCCCACGGCCAGGAGGATGACCCCAGGGCGCCGGGGGCGAAGGTCTCGGTGACCAGGCGTGCGGCGCGATCGCCCAGGCGCCGGCCGGGGGGCGGAGTGGTCATGTTCGGGCACGGCCAGCAGTGCCACCAGGCCCCCGTGCGGACTGCGCGATGCGGCGTGGCCCTGATACGGGCTGATCTCGGACACGCGAAAGGGCGTCCACCTGAGTGAACGCCCTTCGTTTGTCGGGACGGCGGGATTTGAACCCACGACCCCTTGACCCCCAGTCAAGTGCGCTACCAAACTGCGCTACGTCCCGGCCGCTGAGCGGACGCCGTAACCGGCGCCGCCAACGGGGAAGACTCTATCGCATGCCCCGGGGGGTTCGCACCACGATGCGCACCTTCGCGACGAGGTTCGGAGCCTGACAGAGACCCGGACGCGTTTTGGTCTGTTCGTTCCATAACGTGGTACGGTCACTGCCATGGGAAGACCACGTCAGTTCGATGAGGAGCGCGTGGTCCGGGCCGCCTGCCGGGCGTTCTGGACCCGGGGGTTCGACACGACCTCCACAGCGGACCTCTGTGAGGCCACAGGACTCACGCGCAGCAGCCTCTACAACACCTTCCACTCCAAGGAGCACCTCTTCAGGAGGGCGCTCTCGCACTACGCCACCACCATGACCGCGCGTCAGAGCGATGTCCTCGACACCCAGGGGCCGAGCGGGCTGGAGCGCCTGCGGACGCTGTTGTCGGCGATTGTGGACGACGAGCTGGACAACCAGCGCACGGGCCACGGCTCGGGGTGCTTCACCGTCAACACCATCACAGCGGCGGCCTCCCGAAATCCGGACATCGCCCGGCTGATCCAGGCCGACCAGGACAGGCGACTGGCATCGCTACGCCTGGCCATCATGGACGGCCAGCTCGACGGGTCCGTCACCGGTGAGCGCGAACCCGGCGAACTGGCCTGGTACACGACCTCCCTGATCTACGGGCTGCGGGTAGCCGCCCAGTCGGGCGCCGGACGCGAACCGCTGGAGGGCATCGCAGGCGTGGGACTCAGGGCGCTTCAGGCCTGAAGCCCTCATGTGGGCGCGCTCCTCCGCGCGGCCTCTTTTTGGATCGATCAATACAAAAAAGCGAGGCAGGATGCCCAAGTCAGTCCCCCTCATGGCACTCGGTATCTTCGCCATGGTCACCAGCGAACTCCTCGTCGGTGGGCTCATGCCGCAGATGGCGGAGGACCTGGGAACCACCGTGCCCAGGATCGGCTACCTGATCACCGCGTTCGCCCTGGCCATGGCGATCGGTGGGCCCATCCTCACCCTGGCCGTCCTGCGACTGCGCACCCACCACGCGCTCCTGGCCCTGTTCGTGGTGTTCTTCGCGGGCAACACCCTGGCCGCGCTGGCTCCCGGATACGGGCTCATGGTGCTCGCTCGGCTGATCACCGGTGCCGCTGCCGGAGCCTTCTTCGGGGTGGCCTTCTCCGCCGTCGCCCAGGTCACGCCAGCGCACCTGCGCGGCCGTGCGACCGGACTGGCGCTCCAGGGCCTCATGGTGGGCACGTTGTTGGGTCTGCCGCTGTCCGCGCTCATCGGCGTCCAGTTCGGCTGGCGCTCCGCGTTCGTCTTCGTCGGCGCGCTGACCGTGGTCGTCGCGATCGCCACCCTGCTGGCCCTGCCCCGCATGGATCGGCCCGGTTCCGCAAACAGTTCCAAGGAGGCGTTCCGCAGGCCACAGCTGTGGCGCGTCATGGGTACCTCGACCCTGATCATCGGTGCCACCTTCGCGGCGTTCTCCTACTTCACACCCGTTCTCACCGAGGTCAGCGGCTTCCCCCGGGGCATCGTGCCGCTGCTGCTGCTCGTCTACGGCGGGGCGACCGTGGTCGGCACCATGGTCGTCAGTCGCTTGGCACAGTCACACACCATCACCGTCATCGTCACGGGCCTGGCACTGAACACTGTCTTCCTCGTCGTCTTCGCTTTGTACGCCCACCTTCCAGGGGTCGCGCTGACGGCGATGGCGGGTGTCGGGCTGGTGGGCATCACCCTGAACCCGGCGATGATCACCCGGGTCCAGCGTGTGGGCGACACCGGCCCACTGGTCAACACCGTGCACTCCTCGTTCATCACCCTGGGCGTGGTGCTCGGTTCGTGGGTCGGCGGCCTGGGTGTGGAGGAGTTCGGTCTACGGGCGCCGCTGTGGGTCGGTGTCGGCCTCGCCCTGCTCGCTCTGGCCGCGATGGTGCCGGCCGCGCGCCGGGCGGCCCGGGTCGGGCACGAGGCCGCCGACACTGCGCAAGAACGGTCAAGCGCGGGCGAGGGCCCCCGGAACATACTGGTCACATGACCGAACCCACCACCGAATCCCCCTCCGGGCGGGACCGTCTGCGGGAGCTGCTCGACGCGGTTCTGGACGAGGACAACGCCCGACTGAGCGAGATGGCCGGGCAGGCGCACGCCTCCCCGTTCCACTTCAGCCGTCAGCTGTCCCGGGACACCGGGGAGTCACCGGTGGCACTGCGTCGGAGGGTCCTGCTGGAACGGGCCGCCTGGCGGATCGGACAGGGCAGCAGCGTCACCGACGCGGCCTTCGAGGCCGGGTACGCCTCCGTGGAGGGCTTCACACGGGCCTTCGCCCGGGCCTTCGGACACCCGCCGAGCGCCACCACGGCGGGCAGCGGCCGGTGGCTTCCCGCACCGAACGGCGTCCACTTCCACCCACCGATCCACCTGTGGGTCGAGGAGTACCAGAGGGGACGCCCCAGCATGGACGTGACCGCGCTCCAGACCCACCACGACGTGGACGACACCGCGCACCTCATCCGGCTCGCCGCCGCACTGCCCGAGGAGGAGTACCGCAGGGTACGGGAGGAGCGGACCGTCCTGTCCTGGGACGGACCCGAGGGTTCCATCGCCGCGACCCTGGACCACCTGGTGGGCACCAAGGAGTCGTGGCTCGCGGACACACCCGGGCGCGGGGCCGACGACCCGGAGTCGCTGCGGATCAGGCATGAGAGGGCGGGGGCGCGCTGGATCGCCGTGGTCACGGACATCGGACGTCGGGACGCCTGGGGAGACCGGCTCATCGACGCCCTGTGCGACCCGCCGGAGAGCTTCCTGCTCGGCGGGGTGGTGGCACACGTGCTCACCTACTCCGCTCACCGCAGGCAGAACGTCCGCCACATGCTGCGGGAGGCGGGGGTGGAGGTCGACCAGGGCGACCCCCTGGAGTGGTTGCCGGAACGCTACGAAGCACCGAGGAAACGGGGAGACACAGTATGAGGACCGTGTACGAGACCGCCACCAGTCTGGACGGGTTCATCGCCGACCAGGACAACTCTCTGGGCTGGCTGTTCGCCGTGGAGGGAGCGCAGGAGGGAGAGGAGGGCAGCGAGGCGATCGACGAGACCGCCGAGTTCATCAGGAACGCCGGGGCGATCGTCATGGGGGCGACCACCTACGAGTGGATCCACAAGTACGAGGGTGACAAGCCCTGGCCGTACGAGGCGCCCACCTGGGTGCTCACCCACCGGGAGCTGCCCCGGCTCGAGGGCGACCTCCGCTTCACCAGTGCCGACACCGACCAGGAGCTACGGGACCTGCACGCCGAGATGGCGCGGGCCGCGGACGGCCGTGATATCTGGGTGGTCGGCGGCGGACGGATCGCCGCGGACCTGGCCAGGCTGGGGCTGCTGGACGAGGTGTCGGTGTCGGTGGCCCCGGTGAGTCTGGGCGGGGGCGCGCCCCTGCTCGACGGACGGGTGCGGCTGCGGCCCCTGGAGGCCAAGCTCGTGGGCGCCTTCGCCTGTCTTCGCTACGAGGTCGTCAAGGACTGACCAAGGGGGCGTCGCTCGCACCGGCGCCCCCTCAGCCCGCTTCCAGAGCCAGCAGCCGGTCGGCCGCCCGGGACACCTCGTTCTCGTTGAACACGGCCACCCCGTTCTCGCGGAGCAGGTGCGCGGTCACACCCTCACCGGTCACCTTGCGTCCCTCGAAGGCTCCGTCGTACACCTCGCGTGTGCCACACGAGGGGCTGGACTCCTTGAGCAGAGCCACCGCCACGCCGTGCGCCCGCGCGGTGGCCAGCGCCGCCCTCGCTCCGGAGACGAAGTGGTCGGTGACGTCCACCCCCTCGGGGGTGCGGATACGGGCCCGACCGGCGAGCACGTCGGCGGCGTCCGCGCCGGGCTCGATCTCGGCGGGCGGTCTGGGCACCGGCAGTCCCCCGGCGATCTCCGGGCAGTGCACCACCAGGCGGCCCTCCTCCCGCCAGCGGGTGACGGTGTCGTCCCCCACCGATTTGGCCCGACCGTCATAACGGACCCTGCGCCCCATCAGGCACGCGCTGACCAGCACTTTACGCATGAGGCCAACGCTACCGCCACTGACACGTACACCTCCCACGCTTCCACCACCCAAAGTGTTTGTCTGTGTACTTCAGGTGATTTCACCGAGGGGGAGAAGTGAGCGAACAACCGGGCCGGCAGACCCTGAAGACGGAGCACAGGACCACGCGCAAGGCCGTGGTCGCGGCGGCGATCGGCAACGCGACCGAGTGGTACGACTTCGGTGTCTACAGCTACCTCGCCGTGACGATCGGTCTGGTCTTCTACCCGTCGCAGTCGGCCGGTGTGCAGCTCATCGCCACGTTCACGACGTTCGCGGCGGCCTTCCTGGTCCGTCCGCTCGGCGGCATGTTCTTCGGCCCCCTCGGCGACCGGATCGGCCGCAAACGCGTCCTGGCCGCCACCATGCTGCTCATGGCGGTCAGCACCTTCTCGATCGGGCTCATCCCCTCGGCCGCGACCATCGGTATCGTCGCGCCGATCCTGTTGCTGCTCGCCCGCATGCTCCAGGGCTTCTCCACGGGCGGCGAATACGGCGGCGCCACCACGTTCATCGCCGAGTACGCCCCGGACAAGCGACGGGGGTTCCTCTCCTCGTGGCTGGAGTTCGGCACGGTCAGCGGTTACATCGGCGGCGCCTCCATCGTCACGGTGATGACCCTGCTCCTGGGCTCCGACACCATGCAGGACTGGGGCTGGCGCATCCCGTTCCTCTTGGCCCTGCCTCTGGGCGCCATCGGTCTCTACCTGCGGGTGAAGCTGGAGGAGACCCCGGTCTACAACCAGAACACCGACGGTTTCGCCAAGGACGAGCAGGGTGAGCGCCGCAAGGGCCAGCTCAAGGAGACGATCGTCGGCCAGTGGCACGCCATCGTCCTGTGCATCGGCCTGGTCATGGTCTTCAACGTCAACAACTACATGGTGACCGCCTACATGCCCACCTACCTGGAGGCGGTGCTGGGATACAGCTCCACCCTGGCCCTGGTGGTGACCCTGGGCGCCATGATCTTCATGCTGGCCACCGTCACGCTGTTCGGCTTCATGAGCGACCGGGTGGGCCGCAGGCCCGTCCTGATGTCCGGCTGCTTCTTCGGGATCCTGTTGTCCCTGCCCGCCTTCTGGCTGCTGCAACAGGGCACGGCGTGGGCGGCGGCCCTGGGCGTGCTGGTCCTGGCCTTCACCCTGGTGCACTTCTCCGGCGCGGGCCCCGCCTCGCTCCCGGCCTTCTTCCCGACCAAGGTCCGCTACGGTGCCCTGGCCATCAGCTTCAACATCTCGGTGGCGCTGTTCGGCGGCACCACCCCGCTGATCTCGGAGTCGTTGGTGCAGGCCACCGGGAACCCGTACTCCCCCGCCTGGCTGGTGATGGCCGCGAGCATGATCGGACTCGTCGTGGTCTGGCGGATGAGGGAGAGCGCCGGGCAACCGCTGCCCGGAGCCCCGGTCATCCCCGTCCCGGAGCGCGCTCCAGGCACCTCGAGGAAACTGCCCTACCCGAGGAAGAGCGGCGAGTTCGGCAGGGGCATCCGGGGCAGCAACGTTCGCCGCCTGCCCACGGACACCTGACCGGAGACCGGGCACGACGAAGGGGGCGCCCCACCGGGACGCCCCCTACTCATGCCTCGAACCCGCCGCTAGCGGCGGCCGCCGCCACGCGGCTTGCGGTCCGGACGCACACTGCCCTTGGAGGCGCGGCCCGGGGTGGCGTTCTTCTTCTCCCGGATACGCATGCTGATGTGCACCGGGGTCCCCTCGAAACCGAAGTCCTCGCGCAGACGACGCTCGATGAACCGGCGGTAGTTCTCCTCAAGGAACCCGGTCGTGAACAGGATGAAGTGCGGCGGACGCGCACCGGCCTGCGTCGCGAACAGGATCTTGGGCTGCTTGCCGCCACGCACCGGCGGCGGGGTGGCCGCCACCAGCTCCTTGAGCCAGTTGTTGAGCTGGCCCGTGGAGATGCGCTGGTTCCATCCGGCCAGGCTGGTCTCGATCGCCGGGACCAGGCGCTCCATGTGGCGGCCGGTCATGGCGGAGATGTTCACCCGGGGAGCCCAGGAGACCCGCGCCAGCTGGCGGTCGATCTCCTTCTCCAGGTAGATGCGGCGCTCCTCGTCGAGGACGTCCCACTTGTTGAAGGCCAGCACCAGACCGCGCCCGGCCTCCACGACCTGCTCCACGACCCGGATGTCCTGCTCGGCCAGCGGCTCGCTGACGTCCATCAGCACCACGGCCACCTCGGCCCGCTCCAGAGCGGTGCCGGTGCGCATCGTCGCGTAGTAGTCGGCGCCCTGGAGCGCGCGGAACCGACGGCGGATACCGGCGGTGTCGATGAACTTCCAGGTCTGGCCGCCCAGCTCGATCAGCTCGTCGACCGCGTCACGGGTGGTACCCGCGACCGAGTCCACGACCACGCGGTCCTCACCGGCGAGCCGGTTGAGCAGGCTGGACTTGCCCACGTTCGGGCGACCCAGCAGGGCGATGCGGGACGGGCCGTCCTCCTCGTCCTCGGCCTCACCCACGGGGGTCTCGGGGAAGGCCTCCACGATGGCGTCCAGCATGTCACCGGTACCGCGACCGTGCAGGGCGCTGATCGGGAACGGCTGTCCCACACCCAGGTTCCACAGGTCGAGGGCGTCGGCCTCCTGCTGCCCGCCGTCCACCTTGTTGGCGGCCAGCACCACGGGCTTCTTCGTGGCGCGCAGGACGCGGGTGACCGCGGCGTCGGCGTCGGTGATGCCCACGGTCGCGTCGACCACGAACAGGATGACGTCGGCGGTCTGCGCGGCGTACTCGGCCTGGCGGGCGACCATCGCGGCCAGCCCGCTGACGCTGGTCTCCCAGCCTCCGGTGTCCACCAGCGTGAAGCGGTGGCTCTGCCACTCGGCGTCGTAGGCCACCCGGTCACGGGTCACGCCCGGGACGTCCTCGACCACGGCCTCACGACGGCCGATGATCCGGTTCACCAGGCTGGACTTACCGACGTTGGGGCGGCCGACCACGGCGACGACGGGCAGCGCCGTCTCCTCGCCCTCGGGCGCCTCGCCCACGTCGGACACGTCGAACTCAATCATGTACTCACTCCCGGTTACAGGTCCTCACGCGCCCAGGATGCGTGCCGCGAGGATGTCGAAGGATTCAGCGCGATCGCCACGTGAATCACCACGGGCGCCACCGAGGGCGCCCGTGTCCTGCCACGGAGGGCAACCCCCGTGGATGTTCGTGTGTTCCCCCTGGCGGGGGTGGTGTGGCCGGTCTCTCCCCGGCCTCCCACCGTCTCCGGCGGGTCGCGCGCTAGCTGTCGCGGGCCTCGTCGGCCAGCTTGACGACCAGGGCGATGACCTCGTCGAGGGTGAGGCCGGTGGTGTCGAGCTCGGTGGCGTCGGCGGTCTGCGTCAGCGGCGAGTGGGCCCGGCTGGAGTCGAGCTTGTCCCGACGGGCCAGGTCGGCCTGGGTGGCCGCGACGTCGACGGTCCGGACCTCCTTGCTGCGACGCTGCGCGCGCGCCTCGGAGCTGGCGGTCAGGAACAGCTTGACGGGGGCCTCGGGGGCGACGACCGTCGTGATGTCACGGCCCTCCACCACGATACCCGCACCCTGCTCACGAGCGGTCTCGATGACCTCGCGCTGGGTCCGCACCAGCAGCTCACGGGCCTCGGGCACGGCCGAGACGGCGCTGACGCTGGTGGTGACCTCCTTGCCGCGGATCTCGGCGGCCACGTCGCGGCCGTCCACCGTCACGGACGGAGCGGACGGGTCGGTGCCCATCGAGATCACGGGGCGGCCGACGTTGGCGGCCACCGCGGCGGCGTCGTCGACGTCCACGCCGTTGTCCAGCATCCACCAGGTCAGGGCCCGGTACATGGCCCCGGTGTCGAGGTAGCGCAGCTCCCGCGCCCTGGCGACACCCCTGGCCGTGCTGGACTTGCCCGACCCGGAGGGACCGTCGATGGCGATGACGATGCCCTTGTCCTGCGCGCTCACTGCTGCTGACTCCCGAGATCACTGTGCCTGCGTCGGCGTCTGGTGTCGCCGACGCCTCAGCCTACCTTCGCGCCGAGACGCCCGGCACCACGGGCACCGGCCGTGGATTCACAGGCCCGGGTGCACCGACCAGCCGTCGGCGGAAAGCGCGGCGGCGAGGGTGTCGACCGCCTCAGGGAGCAGGTACAGCTCGGCCACACCCAGCGGCAGGCCGGGGCTGTGCTCGATCCGCACGTCCTCGATGTTGACTCCAGCAGTGGCGGCCGCCGCGAACAGGCGCCCCAGGGCTCCGGGCTCGTCCGGGATGACCACGGGGATCACGGTGTACTCGGGGCGCCGGACCGACCCGTGCTTGCCGGGGATGCGCGCCTGCCCCGAACGCCCGCGCGCCAGCAGGTCGCGGACGGGCTCCAGGTCGTCCCGAAGCGGGGTCCCGGGCCCGGCCTGGCTCCAGGAGCGCAGGGCGTCGGCGGTGACGGCCAGGTCCGCGGCCACCCCGCGCAGCACCTCGGCCACCGGACCCGCGTTGTGGGTGAGGATCTCCTCCCACATGGCCGGATCGCCCCCGGCGATCCGGGTGACGTCGCGCACCCCCTGGCCCGCCAGGGTCAGCGCGTCGTCATCTCCGGACAGCAGCCGGGCGGCCACCGCGGAGGAGGCCACGTGCGGGGCGTGCGAGACCAGCGCCACCGCGCGGTCGTGCGCCCGGGCGTCCAGCACCAGCGGGTCCGCGCCGCACGCGCGGGCCAGGCCGGCCACCGCCTCGACGGACGCCTGGTCGGCCTCCGGAGTGGGGCACAGCGCCCAGGAGCGGCCGAGGAACAGGTCGGCGCGGGCGGCGCCCGGACCGTGCTTCTCCCTGCCGCCCATGGGATGTCCGGGCACGAAGGTCGCCATGTCGCAGCCGAGCCGCTCCGCGCCCTCGAGCACACTCGTCTTCACACTGGCCACGTCGGTGTACACCTGGGCCAGCTTCCGCTGCTGGGCGTCGCGCAGCACCGCCGGGACGACGGCGGGCGGGGCGGCGATCACGGCGAGGTCCACGGGGGCGCCGTGCCCGGCCTCCTCCAGCGGACGCCCCGCTCCGAGGTCGCAGGCCAGGTTCAGGGAGGCGGGGTCCGGGTCGCTGAGGGTGACGTCGACGTCGCGCGCACGCAGAGCCAGGGCGATCGACGTACCGATCAGACCGGTCCCGACCACGGTGACCCGACGCGGCTCCGTCCGGCGCGTCCCGGCCGCTTCCTCGCCCACAGCACTCCCCCGCTTCACCGTGCCCACGCCTGTCGCGGGCACGGTCCAAGGGTACGACCTCCTGACCAGGCCTCCCGCCCGCGGTTCCGGTGGAGTCCCCGGTCGGGAGGGGCGGCGGCGCCGGGTCTGCTACTGGGCGATGTCCAGGCGCAGGGCCTGGGCACCGCGCAGGTAGACGTGCTGGACCTCGGAGCGCGGGAGGTCGGTCTCCACGTGGGCCATCAGCCGCACCACGCGCGGCAGGGCGCCGGGGACGTCGATCTCGGACGCGCACATCAGAGGAACGTCGGTGAAGCCCACACCGCGCGCCGCCAGCGCGGGAAACTCGCTGTTCAGGTCAGTGGTGGCAGTGAACAACACACTGATCACGTCGTCGGTGGTGAGCCCGTTGCGCCGCATCACCTCGGAGACCAGTTCGGTGGTGGCCTCCAGTACCTGCTCGCGTTCGTCCGCGTCGACCTGCACCGCACCGCGAATGGCCCGTACCGCCACGTTCGATCCCGCTTTCGTCCTCGTCGGTGGTGCCGTCGCCTTGGGGGACACAGGAGACGGCGGCCGCTCCCCGAGAGTGGGGCGCGACCGCCGTCAACTGTATCGACAGACCTCCGGGTCAGAGACCCGCGGCCTTGTAGAGTTCGCCGACCTCACGCGAGCTGAGCGCACGCATGGTGCCCAGACGCAGGGTGTTGAGGTCGATCGGACCGACCTGGGTGCGGGCCAGGTCCGCGACCGGGTGGCCCACCGCCTCCATGAGGCGACGCACGATGTGCTTGCGTCCCTCGTGCAGACGGATCTCCACCATGGCCTGGGCGTCGTCGTTGTCGACCACGCGGAAGGAGTCGACCTGGACCGGCCCGTCCTCCAGCTCCACGCCCTTCTGGATCTCGCGCACCACGCGGTGCGGCACCGGGCCGGGCACCTTCGCGAGGTAGGTCTTGACGACCTTGTAGCGCGGGTGCGTGAGGCGGTTGGCCAGGTCACCGTCGTTGGTCAGCAGGATGAGGCCCTCGGTCTCGGTGTCCAGCCGACCCACGTGGAAGATGCGCTCGGCGGTCTGACCGGCGTAGTCGGCCAGGGTCGGGCGACCCTCCGGGTCCCACATGGTGCTGACCACGCCGCGCGGCTTGTTCAGCGCGAAGTACAGCTTGTCCGGGGCGGTGACCACGCGCATGTCGTCGACACGGATCTCGGAGGCCTCGGGGTCGACCCGGGCACCGAAGCGCTTGACGATCTGGCCGTCGACACTGACCCGACCGGCCGCGATCATCTCCTCGCTGGCCCGACGGCTGGCGACACCGGCCGCGGCCAGCGCCTTCTGGAGCCGGATGCCGTTGGGGACGTCCGTGTAGGTGTCACGGGAGTCGCCCTCGTGGCGGTCCTCGTCACGCGGGTTGTAGTCCGCGCGCAGGGCGCTGAGCCGCTCACGCGCCGCCTTGGAGAGCTGGTTCTCGCTCTTGCCGTCGCTGACGGGCGCGTGGTCGCGACGGGCCGGACGCTGGTCGGGGTCACGGCGGGGACGGTCGTCCCGAACCTGCGGACGCCCGCCACGGTTGTCGTCACGGCGCTGGTAGCCACCACCGCGCTTGTCGTCACGGCCCGGGAGGCGACGCCCCTGGGCGTCACGGCGGGGACGCTCGTCGCGGTGACCGCCACGGTTGTCGTCACGGCCCTGATAGCCGCCACCACGCTTGTCGTCACGGCGGGGACGGTCGTCGCGGCCCTGCGGACGGCCGCCACGGTTGTCGTCACGACGCTCGAAGGAACGGCCACCACGGTCGTCGCGCCGCTGGTCGCGGCCCTGCGGGCGGCGGTCGTCACGGTCGAAGCGACCACCACGGTTGTCGTCACGACGTTCGAAGGAACGACCACCACGGTCGTCCCGGCCCTGCGGACGGCGGTCGTCGCGCTCGAACCGGCCACCGCCACGGCGGTCGTCCCGGCTCCGGTCGTCGCGGCGGGGGCGGTCGTCACGGCCCTGCGGACGGCCTCCACTGTCGTCACGGCTCTGGTACCCGCCACGGCCACGGTCGTCACGGCCCTGCGGACGGCCACCACGGTCGTCGCGGCTCTGGTACCCGCCACGGCCACGGTCGTCACGGCCCTGCGGACGGCCACCACGGTCGTCGCGGCTCTGGTACCCGCCACGGCCACGGTCGTCACGGCCCTGCGGACGGCCACCACGGTCGTCGCGGCTCTGGTACCCGCCACGGCCACGGTCGTCACGGCCCTGCGGACGGCCACCACGGTCGTCACGGTCGAAGCGACCACCACGGTTGTCGTCACGACGGTCGTAGGAGCGACCCCCACGGTCATCGCGACCCTGGTAGCCGCCACGCCGGTCATCGCGGCCCTGCTGACCACCACGGTCACGGTCGTCACGGCCTCGGTCATCGCGGTTCTGGTACCCGCCACGGCCACGGTCGTCGTCACGACGGTCGTAGGAGCGACCCCCACGGTCATCGCGACCCTGGTAGCCGCCACGCCGGTCGTCCCGGCCCTGCTGACCACCACGGTCACGGTCGTCACGGCGGGGACGGTCGTCCCGGTCGTAGCGTCCGCCACCGCTGCGGTCGAGGCCGCGTCGGTCGTCGCGGGGGCCTCGGCCGCCGCGGTTGTCATAGTCGCCGCGCTCACCGCGCGGGGCGTGTCCGTCCCGCTCACCACGGGAACGTTCTCTGTTAGGTGTGCTCACCGGTGTCGTCAAGACCTTCGATGTCGTCGGGGAGGAACGGCGCCAGATCAGGCAGTTCGTCCAGGCCACGCAGGCCCAGCCGTTCCAGGAAATAGGAAGTGGTCCGATACAGCAGCGCACCGGACTCGGGATCGTGTCCGGCCTCTTCGATCAGGCCCCTCAGTACGAGGGTACGCATAACCCCGTCGCAGTTGACCCCGCGAACGGCGGAGACCCTGCCACGTGAGACCGGCTGGCGGTAGGCGACGACGGCCATCGTCTCCAGTGCGGCCTGTGTGAGCCGCACCTCCTGCCCCTCCCTGAGGAAGTGCTCGACGATGTCGGCGCACTCCGGGCGCGTGTAAACACGCCACCCGTCGGCCACCGCCCGTAGGTCGAAACCACGGCCCTGTTCGGTGTATTCCCGGGAGAGTTCCTCCAGGGTACGGGTCACCAGCTCAAGCGGCACGTCCATGGCGCGGGCCAGGTCGTACTCGGACACCGGCTGGTCGACCACCATCAGCACGGCCTCCAGGTCGCGGCGCAGGGCCGGGGGCGTGGAGAGCTCCTCGGCCCCGGCGGTGTGCTCTGCGGTCATCACTGCTCCCCCGGTGTCGTCTCGGCGGTCGGTTCCGCCTCGTCGTAGTCGGACTCCAACTCGACGTCCTCGTCGCCGCCGGTCCAGGTGACGGTCAGCTGCTCCAGCGGAACGGGCTGGTCGAAGCCCACGTTCGCGGCGCGGTAGAGCTCCAGCAGGGCCAGGAAGCGGGCGACGACCTCGAAGGTACCGTCGCACTCGGCCGTCAGCTGGGCGAACGTCAGCTGCCCATGCTCCCGGAGTTCGGCCACCATCAGCTCGCCCTGCTCCTTGACGGAGGTCTTGGTGAGGTGGATGTGGGTGACCGAGACGCTCGGCGGTTCCCTCGGGGTGAACACCAGGCCGGCCAGCGCCGCGAACTCCTCGGGGCCGAGCCTGAACAGCACGTCCGGCCGCATTCCCGCGAACCGCTCCTCCAACGGAACCGCCCGCGCGTACCTGCGGCCCTGCGTGGCCAGGCGCTCGCGCATGAAGGAGGCGACCTCCTTGTAGGCGCGGTACTGGAGCAGCCGGGCGAACAACAGGTCGCGCGCCTCCAGCAGCGCCAGGTCCGCCTCGTCCTCCACGTCGCCGCGCGGCAGCAGGCGGGCGGCCTTGAGATCGAGCAGGGTGGCCGCGACCAGCAGGAAGTTGCTGGCCTGGTCCAGGTCCCAGTCGTCGCCGAACCTGCGGATGTGCGCGATGAACTCGTCGGTGACCTTCGACAGCGACACCTCGGTGATGTCCAGCTTGTGCTTGGAGATCAGTCCGAGGAGCAGGTCGAAGGGGCCCTCGAAGTTGTCCAGGTGCACCTGGAAGGCGTTCTCGTCGACCTCGTCGGCGCCGTCCGCCCCCGGCGGTGCGCCCTTCTGGTCAGTCACCATGAAGGGTCCACGTCTTCTCGCTCATGACACAAGGGTGTCACCGGCTGGGACCAGCCGGTGACACCCTCACTCCCGTGTTCCCGGTCGCCGTCCGCTCCCCCAGCGGTCGGCCCGGGGACGTCAGTCCTCGGTCAGCCGGCGCACCAGCATGCTGCTGGAGCCGTGCTCCTCGAAGTCGGCGAGCAACATGGCGACGGCCTCGCGAACGAGGCGGCCGCGGTCGGCCGACAACCCGTGCTCCGCGCGCAGCGAGAGCCGGGTCTGTTCCAGGGCCAGCAGCTCGGCCCCGGAGACGTAGACGGTGATCTTCTCGTCGTGGCGTTGGCGCCCGCTCGGCTTCGGAGCGCGGCGTACCTTGCTCCGCCCCCTGCCGTTCGACTTGCGCGCGGGCCGCTCCGACGAGGCCTCGGTGGTGCTCTGTCGATCCTGTTCCGGTACCTGGTACTGGCGTTCGGTCTCGACCGGTTCCTCTTCGGGACCGGAGGGGCGGAAGAACAGCTCGTCCGCCCCGGGTAGCGTCACACGTCGTGACCGCTGAGAGGCCACCTCGCCAGCACCTCCTTGGCCAGCGACCGGTAGGCGTTGGCCCCGGCCGAGGACGAGTCGAACCTCGTGATGGGTTCGCCGGCCACGGTGGCGTCCGGGAAGCGCACGGTTCGGTTGATCACCGTGCCGTACACCTTGTCGCCGAAGCCGTCCACGATCGTGGACAGCACCTCGCGGGCGTGCAGGGTGCGCGGGTCGTACATGGTGCCGAGGAAACCGTCGATGACGAGGTCCTCGTTCAGGCGCTCCTGCACCTTCTGGATGGTGTCCATCAGCAGAGCGACACCGCGCAGCGCGAAGAACTCGCACTCCAGCGGCACGATGACCCCGTCCGCCGCGGTCAGCGCGTTGACGGTCAGCAGGCCCAGCGAAGGCTGGCAGTCGATGAGGATGACGTCGTAGTCGTTGATGACCGGGCGCAGCGCGCGCCCCAGCATCTGCTCACGGGCCACCTCGCCGACCAGCTGCACCTCTGCGGCCGACAGGTCGATGTTGCTCGGAATGAGGTCCAGGCCGTCGACGTCAGTCTTGAGCAGGACGTCCTCGACCGTCACGTCGCGCTGCATGAGCAGGTTGTAGACGGTCAGGTCCAGCTCGCGCGGGTCCAGCCGTCCCAGGCCCACCGACAGCGCGCCCTGCGGGTCGAAGTCGACCAGCAGTACCCGTCTGCCGTACTCCGCGATGGCTGCACCGAGGTTGATGGTGGTGGTGGTCTTACCGACCCCACCCTTCTGGTTACAGAGTGCTACAATCCGTGCCGGACCGTGTTCGTCAAGCGGCGCAGGCTCCGGATATGTACGCACGGGTCTCTTGGTGTGCAGATCCGCCCCCGTGTTGCGTGTCGTCCCCCACGGGTTGCTCACCGGGTCGGCGAAGCCCTCCTTGCCGACGGGTGCGGTGTTCGCCGCCTCGTCGTTGTCCGACCAGTTCACAACCCTTGACCTCCCCTACGGACCGGCCACGGCCCGATGGGACTCTTGACGTCTCCCACGACTGGCCGCCGTCGGAAACTCAATATGTCGACAGCAACGTACCTCTGTGCGGCGACTCTAGAACGACGACACGGCGCACTTCAACATGATCCGACGAGGATTCCCCACCCTCTGCAACCGGGAGGAACCGCACGGTCGTACCCATTTCTCTCGTAGGAGAAGGGTACACACGACGCACGTCGGACTCGTCCCGAACGCGGTTCCGCCCCCTCCGCGGCGGTCCCAGCCCTCACGGCGGGCCACCCGGATCCGCCCCGCGCCGCGCCCTGGGGTGACTCGACGCGTACACCTCGCGCAGCCGCTCCACGGTCACCAGCGTGTAGACCTGCGTGGTGGTGACCGAACTGTGCCCCAGCAACTCCTGGACGACACGGATGTCCGCGCCACCGTCGATCAGATGGGTGGCGAAGGAGTGCCTCAGGGTGTGCGGCGAGACTCCCTCCACCCCGGCTCGTTCCGCCACGGCCGACAGCAGCACCCACCCGCCCTGCCGGGTCAGGCGTCCGCCCCGGGTGTTGAGGAACAGCGCCGGGCCGCCCCGCCCCGACGCGGCCAGTACCGGCCGCACCAGGGTGAGGTAACCGGCCAGGGCGCGACGGGCGTAGGAGCCCAACGGTACGAGCCTCTCCTTGCCGCCCTTGCCCCTGAAACGCACCAGGCCGACCGGCCCGCCCGCGTCCACCGCGTCCGCGACGTCGTCCACGTCCAGGCCCACCGCCTCCGACACCCGCGCCCCCGTGCCGTACAGCACCTCCAGCAGCGCGCGGTCGCGCTGGGCGAGCAGGTCGACGCGTGCGTCCGAGGCCGGCGCCGCCACCGGCCCCGCCGATTCCAGCAGCCGCTCCACCTGGTCCAGGGGCACGGCCTTGGGCAGGCGCATGGGCGGGGACGGCGGAGTCACCTCGGCGGCGGGGTCGTTGGCCGCCCACCCCTCTCGCACCGCGAACCGGTGCAGCCCCCGCACCGCGGCCAGGGTGCGTCCGGCGGAGGAGGCACTCAGCGGCGCGTGGGCGTCATCGCCGTCGCGCAGCGCCCCCAGGAACGCTCCCACGTGCCCGGTGGAAGCCCCGGCGAGGTCGGTGACCCCTTGGGCGTCCAGGTACTCGACGTAACGCCACAGGTCACGCCGGTAGGCCAGCAGGGTGTTGTCGGCCAGCGCCCGCTCGGCGCTCAGGTGGTCGAGGAACGCGGACCGGACCCGGCCCAGGGGGCCCTCGTCGAGTTCGGTCCGCCCCGGCCCGTTCTCCGCTGCTTCGGTTCCCACGTGCGGTTCAGTCGTCCGAGGCCACGGGCAGGGAGGCGAACCCGTCCTGCGAGGCCGCGTGCGCGGCGAGCACGCCGATGACCGTGGCCCCGTTGTGCAGCCGCCCCTCCATGACCGCGCGCACGGCCTCCGGCAGCGGGAGCCACTCGCTGGCCAGGTCGGTCTCCTCGTGTTCGCGCACGAAGTCGATCTCCTCCTCCGGTACCTCGGTGAGGTCACGGGCGAGGAAGACGTGGATGCGCTCGTTGGAGAAACCCGTGCTCGGGTAGAAGTCCGGAAGTCTGTGCCAGGTGGCGGCGCGCAGCGAGGCCTCCTCCACCAGTTCACGGCGGGCGGTGGCCAGCGGCCCCTCGCCGTCACCGTCGATCAGACCGGCGGGCAGCTCCCAGAGCGTGTGCTGGGTGGGGTGCCGGTACTGGCGTTGCAGCAGCACCCGGCCACGGGAGTCGAGGGCCAGGATCGCGGAGGCACCCGGGTGGACCATGTAGTCGCGGGCCGCGACGGCCCGGCCCTGGCCGTTGGCTCCGGGCATCTCCACCCAGTCCGTGCGCATCGAGCACTTGGCGCCCCGGTACCGCTCCTCGGACCGCTCCACCGGCCACGACTCGGGGGCGTCCGCGACCTTCGCGAACGCCCCCGTCGTCTCGTCCTCGACCGGGCGGGTGTGGTTGGCCATGCGGCCCCTCTCAGGCTCGGGCCCCACCCACCTGGTCGTCGCCGCTAGGAGACCTTGTGCTCCAGCGAGGCGGAGATCAGGCCGCGGAAGAGCGGGTTCGCGTTGGTCGGGCGGGAGCGCAGCTCCGGGTGCGCCTGCGTCGCGATGAAGAACGGGTGCGCGTCCCGGGGCAGTTCCACGTACTCCACCAGCTTGCCATCCGGGGAGAGGCCGGAGAACACCAGACCCGCCTCCTCCAGCTTGGGCCGGTAGGCGTTGTTGACCTCGTACCGGTGGCGGTGGCGCTCGGTGACCTGGTCGGCCCCGTCGTACAGGTCGCGGGCCAGGGTGCCCTCGCCCAGGTCCGCCGGGTACAGGCCCAGACGCATGGTGCCGCCCATGTCGCGGTCGCCCGCGACGACGTCCTCCTGGTCGGCCATGGTCGCGATCACCGGGTCGACGGCCTTGTCGTCGAACTCGAGGCTGTTGGCGCCCTCCAGTCCGAGCACGTTGCGCGCGTACTCGATGACCATGCCCTGGAGGCCCAGGCAGATGCCGAGCAGCGGCACGCCCTTCTCACGGGCGTAGCGGATCGCGCCGAGCTTGCCCTCGATGCCGCGCACGCCGAAGCCGCCCGGGATGAGGACGCCGTCGGCGCCGTCGAGCTCGGCGGCCGCACCCGAGGGGCTGGCGCAGTTGTCGCTGGCCACCCATCGGATGTTCACGCGGGTGTCCGTGGCGAAGCCTCCGGCGCGCAGGGCCTCGCTGACCGAGAGGTAGGCGTCGGGCAGGTCGATGTACTTGCCCACCATGGCGATGGTGACCTCGTGGTCGGGCTGGTGCACGCGGCGCAGCAGCTCGTCCCACTCGGTCCAGTCCACGTCACGGAAGGGCATGCCCAGGCGGCGGACGACGTAGGCGTCCAGGCCCTCGCGGTGCAGGACCTTGGGGATGTCGTAGATGGAGGGGGCGTCGGGGGTGGAGACCACGCCGGCCTCGTCCACGTCACACATGAGGCTGATCTTGGACTTCAGGCTCTGCGTGATGGGCCGGTCCGAGCGGCACACGATGGCGTCGGGCTGGATCCCGATGCTGCGCAGGGCGGCGACCGAGTGCTGGGTCGGCTTGGTCTTCATCTCGCCGGACGGGCCGAGGAAGGGGATGAGGGAGACGTGCAGGAAGAAGCAGTTCTCCCGGCCCATCTCGTGCCGGATCTGGCGGACGGCTTCGAGGAAGGGCTGCGACTCGATGTCGCCGACGGTGCCGCCGATCTCGGTGATGACGATGTCGACGTCGGGAGCGTCCATCGCGTAGATGCGCGACTTGATCTCGTTGGTGATGTGCGGGATGACCTGCACGGTGTCACCGAGGTAGGCGCCCTGGCGCTCCTTGGCGATGACGCTGGAGTAGATCTGGCCGGTGGTGACGTTGGCCGAGGCGGAGAGCTCGACGTCGAGGAAGCGCTCGTAGTGACCGACGTCCAGGTCGGTCTCGGCGCCGTCGTCGGTCACGAAGACCTCACCGTGCTGGAACGGGTTCATCGTTCCGGGGTCGACGTTGAGGTAGGGGTCCAGCTTCTGCATGGTGACCCGAAGTCCGCGTGACTTCAGGAGCCGTCCCAGGCTGGAGGCGGTCAGGCCCTTGCCAAGACTGGAGGCGACGCCGCCAGTAACGAAAAGGTGCTTGGTACTCGCGGCGGATGCCAAAGTGTTGCTCCCGTGGTTTGAGTGGCTACGGCTGGCTCGGGCGAGCTTGGCTGCCGTGCGGCGGTCCGGTTCCGAGCGGCGGCGATGCCGTTCCAGCGCGTCGGACTCCACGGGGCACCAGAATAACAGGCCCTCCGTTCGTCCACACCTGGGAACGTCCGCCCTGCCCCCGGTGTTCCCCATCCCCACCTGCGCGGTTGCCGCGAACCCCTGGTGGCGTGGGCCTCCCGTGCGAACCACCGCCCGCCGGGTGGCGAAGGCAACACCGTTCCGAAGCCCCTCGAAGAGCCCGTGACGCTCCGGACCACCACTCACCGGCCCGGAGCCCGTGCCATGTGTCAGGCGGGGAAGCCTCCGGCGCGGCCGAGGTAGGCGGGCGGCTGCTTGCCGAGCCGCTCGCCCATCCAGTCGCCCAGCTCGGCCGCCTCGGACAGGCTCACTCCCGTGCGCAGACCGCTGCGGTGCAGCATGTACAGGAGGTCCTCGGTGCCGATGTTGCCGGTGGCGGCCGGAGCGAACGGGCAGCCGCCGAAACCGCCCAGGCTGGAGTCCAGGACCCGGACGCCCTCCTCCACCGCGGCCAGGGCGTTCGCGTAGCCCGTGTTGCGGGTGTTGTGGAAGTGGCAGCGCAGGGTCCGACCGCCCGCCACCTCGGCGGTGCGGCGCAGGAGATCGCGCACCTGCGCGGGGACGCCCACCCCGATCGTGTCGGCCAGGGCGATCTCCACGGCTCCGGTGTCCGCGATCCGCCGCACGACCTCCATCACGCGTTCCGGCGCGACCTCTCCGTCGAACGGGCAACCGAAGGCCGTGGAGACGGTGACGCTCAACGGCACCCCGGTGCCCTCCAGGGCCCGGTCCATCTCCACCAGGGAGTCCAGCATCGCCTCGACGGTGGTGCCCTGGTTGCGGGTGCTGAAGCCGTCCGTGGCCGGAACCGCCACGTTGACCTCGGACACCCCGGCCTCCAGTGCCCGGTCCAGGCCGCGCCGGTTGAGGGCCAGACCGATGAAGGAGACACCGGGCGCCCGCGTGACCCCGGCCATGACCTCCTCGGCCCCGGCCATCTGCGGCACCCGCTTGGGGTTGACGAAGCTGACCGCCTCGATCCGCCGCACCCCGGCGGCCACCGCACGGTCGATCAGCTCCACCCGGTCCTCGACCGACAGCACGGTGGACTCGTTCTGGAGGCCGTCACGCGGCCCCACCTCCACGATCTCCACGTGCTCGCCACCCTCGGGCCCACGGTCATCCGCGCTCATCGACTCCACCTCTCCACGCCACACTGCGTTTGCGCGCCCAGGCTAACCAGCCCGCCCCGTGAACTCCGTCACCGGGGCTCCGGACCGTCGCGGTGCGCGCCGAGGTCAGCGCAGCGCGAGGGCGGGACGGACCTCCCAGGTCGTCCACACCGGGCGGTAGCCCATCCGGTGCCAGAACGGTCCGGAGAGCGGGTTCATGGCGGCGTAGTTGAGCACCGACACCCCCACACCGTGGCTGTCCAGTGCCTGGTGCGCCTGGCTCACCAGGGCGGTGCCGATCCCGTGGCCGCGCTCGGCCCCCGAGACCACCCCGTAGCCGATGTGCGCGATCGGCCGCGCCCGGACCAGGGACTTCGCCCAGCGGGAGCGTTCGGGCGGCGACACCCACAACAGCCCCACGGCCCGGCCCCGGCGCTCGGCCAACCAGATCCACGAACGCGAACGGTTGAGCGCCCGAGCGGCGACCTTGCGGGTCTGCTCGGCGGTGTCGGGCTGGAGGAACACCCCGCCGAAGTGCTGTTCGTACCGGTGCTCCTCCATCAACAGACCCACCACCTGGGTGAGGTCGCTGGTGTCGGCCAGCCGGATGACCACGTCACGCGGGGGCAGGGAGGGCGGCACGCCTCGGCGGCGCTGGCGGGCGGCGAGCACGGTGTAGGGCTGGAGGCCGTGGCGTTGCAGCGGGATGATCCCCGCGACGTCGCGCGCGGGCCAGCTCACGAGGGCCGCCGACTCCGAGCCGGTGCCCGTGGGCAGGTCCTCGATCTGGTCGCGCCAGCTGGTGAGCAGGGAGTCCAGCGCGCGGGCGGGTTCGGGACCACCGACGATGGGGGTGAGCCAGTGCTGGTCGGGCACGCCCCAGATGCGGCCCACCTCGCCCGGCTGGTACCAGGTGTAGTGCATGCTGCCCGCGGCGACGGTTCGGCTCTCCTCGTCGCTGACCGTCAGCAGGGGGTAGGAGTTGGCCGCGAACCCCACGGGTTCGGGCAGCAGGGGGTCCGACTCCGCCCAGCGCTGGGCAACGGAGTGCACCAGCGGATCGAGTCCGATGTCGCCGCCAGGCGACTCATCATGCCGCACCCGAGCGACATAACCACTCACCCGCCCCACCCCTCCATTCGTCAAGAGCGTGCCCCGACCGGACTGACGGGTGCGGTCGCGTCGCGATGCCCTTCACGGGCACCGGGCCGTCGTCCGAACCAACCGACGTGTCGGGACAGGATCGACCGTACCTCCTCGAAGCGGTACGGGTGACCGAAAGCCGGAGAACACGGGCCCGTCCTTCTCTCCGGAGAGGACCTCGGCGAGCCCCTGCCCGACCACGCCTACACGGCGCGCGCGAACGCGCACCACGGTAACGGATGGAGGGGTCGCGCACGGAGGGCGGGGCTCCTCGGCGAGGGGGCTATTCGACCTCGGGGCTGGCGGTGCCGCCCTCGGAGACGGTGGTGTTGCGTCCGTGGTTGATCACTTCGGGGTCGCCGGAGGCGAAGGAGATCTGGTTGTCCACGCCCACGAGGACGATCTTCCTCGCCGTGCCCACCTCCACGACGGAGTTGCGCCCGGTGGCGCGGACCAGCCCGCAGTCACCGTCCAGTATCACGACGGCGTCGTCCGCCTTGACCACGACCTCGCGGTTGGCGCAGTCCTCGTGCACCTCGGCACCGTCGTCGACCACCACGATGACCTGGTCGTTGGAGACTCCGTCCACCGGCTCGTCCTCCGGCCCCTGACCGACGTCGGGGGTGGGGGCGATCTCCTCCGGGTCGTCACCGCCCCGGTCGAGCCCGCACCCGGCCACCAGGAGACCCGTCAGCACCGCGACGAACGCGATACCAAGAACCCGACCGACCATGAACTCCCCCACACCCGAAAAAGGCAAAAGCGACATTCGACTTACGCAAAGCACAAGAATATGTCACGTGGAGGTAACTATGCGACCCAACCGTACTGGGATCGTGCTCGATTCGAGACGGGAACGGCGGTCACCGCGGGGATTCCCGGTGTGGAACCCCCGCGCCGACTAGCCTGGCGGCACCCTACCGGGTGCCGCCAGGATCACTTCAACCCGGCCGCGTCCATGCCGCGAAGCTCGCGCTTCAGCTCGCCGATCTCGTCCCTCAGCCTGGCGGCGAGCTCGAACTGGAGGTCGGTCGCGGCCTGGTGCATCTGCTCGCTCAGCTGGTCGATCAGCCCGGCAAGCTCCGCGCGCGGCATGTTCGCCACGTCCGCGCGCTCGCCCAACGCGGGCACCGGAGCCCGGCCCGCCTTGCCGCCCTGGCGGTACCCCGTCGACATGAGCTCCTCGGTGTCCACGTCCTCACGGTTCAGGGTGTCCAGGATGTCCGCGATCTGCTTGCGCAGCGGCGTCGGATCGATCCCGTGCTCGGCGTTGTAGGCCAGCTGCTTGTCCCGGCGTCTCGTGGTCTCGTCGATCGCCGCGCGCATCGAGTCCGTGACGTTGTCGGCGTACATGTGCACCTGACCGTCCACGTTGCGCGCCGCGCGGCCGATGGTCTGGATCAGCGAGGTCTCCGAACGCAGGAAGCCCTCCTTGTCCGCGTCCAGGATCGCCACCAACGACACCTCGGGCAGGTCCAGGCCCTCACGCAGCAGGTTGATGCCCACCAGCACGTCGAACTCCCCCACCCGCAGCTCCCGCAGCAGCTCCACCCGGCGCAGCGTGTCCACCTCGCTGTGCAGGTACCGCACCCGGATACCCAGCTCCGCGAAGTAGTCCGTGAGGTCCTCGGCCATCTTCTTGGTCAGCGTGGTCACCAGCACCCGCTCCGAGCGCTCCGCGCGCTCGGTGATCTCGTGCACCAGGTCGTCGATCTGGCCCTCGGTCGGCTTGACCACCACCTGGGGGTCCACCAGGCCGGTCGGCCGGATGACCTGCTCGACCACGTCGCCACCGGCCTGACGCAGCTCGTACTTGCCCGGCGTCGCCGACAGGTACACCGACTGCCCGATCCGCTTCGTGAACTCCTCCCACTTCAGCGGCCGGTTGTCCAGCGCCGAGGGCAGCCGGAAACCGTGGTCGACCAGGGTCCGCTTGCGCGCCGCGTCACCCTCGTACATGGCACCGATCTGCGGGACCGTCACGTGCGACTCGTCCAAGACCAGCAGGAAGTCCTCGGGGAAGTAGTCCAACAGCGTGTTGGGGGCGCTGCCGGGCTCACGCCCGTCGAAGTGCCGCGAGTAGTTCTCGATCCCCGAGCAGGTGCCGAGCTGGCGCATCATCTCCAGGTCGTGGGTGGTGCGCATCCGCAGTCGCTGCGCCTCCAGGAGCTTGCCCTGGCCCTCCAGCTCGGCCAGCCGTTCGCCCAGCTCCGCCTCGATCGTGCCGATCGCCCGCTCGGTGCGCTCCTCACCGGCCACGTAGTGGGAGGCCGGGAAGATGAACATCTCCTGGCTCTCCCCCAGCACCTCGCCGGTCAGGGGGTGCAGGGTCAGCAGCCGCTCGATCTCGTCACCGAACATCTCGATGCGGATCGCCAGCTCCTCGTAGACCGGGATGATCTCGATCGTGTCCCCGCGCACCCGGAACGTCCCCCGCGTGAACGCCATGTCGTTGCGCGCGTACTGCATCTCCACCAGGCGGCGCAGCAGGTCGTCGCGGTCCACCTCCATGCCCACCGACAGCTGGGCCATGCGGTCCACGTACTCCTGCGGGGTGCCCAGGCCGTAGATGCAGGAGACGGACGCCACCACGATCGTGTCCCGCCGCGTGAGCAGCGAGTTGGTCGCCGAGTGCCGCAGCCGCTCCACCTCGTCGTTGATCGAGGAGTCCTTCTCGATGTAGGTGTCACTCTGCGGGACGTAGGCCTCGGGCTGGTAGTAGTCGTAGTAGGAGACGAAGTACTCGACGGCGTTGTTCGGCAGCATCTGCCTCAGCTCGTTCGCGAACTGCGCCGCCAGGGTCTTGTTGGGCTGCATCACGAGCGTGGGCCGCTGGAGCTGCTCCACCGTCCACGCCACCGTGGCCGTCTTGCCCGTACCGGTCGCGCCCAGCAGCACCGTGTGCTGGTCGCCCTCCCGCACCCGCCTGGTGATCTGCTCGATGGCCCTTGGCTGGTCCCCGGCGGGGGTCATCTCCGAGACGACCTCGAAGGGTGCCTCACTGCGCTTGATGTCACTGACCGGTCGCACTTGCCCTCTTCTCCCTACGAACGTCGGGCCGCCCCTCGCCCACGTGTCCCTCTCTCCAACGCTACAGACCGCCCACGACATCCCGGAGCCTCCGGACACCTCCTCATAGGCCCCCGAACGGGTCGTCACCGCCGCCGGGCGCACCGTCCCCGCGGCACGACGACCACGGCGCACGACTTCCCGAAGGCGTCGGGAACCGGTGGGGACCCGGCGGCATCTCACCGACGTCCGATCCCCGAAGAAGGGTGATGTGCACCGTGACCCCCAGCACACAGGCGACCTTCGACCCGAACCTGCGGTCCGGGACCCTCAGGCGCCTGAAGGCCTCCCCCGAAGGCCTCAGACACCCGAACCCGATCAGGCTCCCCCTGCCGCGTTGGTCCCTGATCGCCCTCGCCGCGATGGCACCTGCCGTCCTCGGAGCACCTCTGGTCCTGACTCCCGGAGCATCCGGCTTCGTGGTGCTCACGCCGCTCATCCTCGTGACCGGGCTCTGCTGCGCCTTCCTCTGCCTGAGGTTCGTGGTGCACGACATGCTGGACCTCGAGGACGAGGGGTTCTTCATGTGGCTCTTCGTCCTGGGCGCCCCCCTGGTCGGCTTCGTGTTCCCCATGTGGTGGATCCTGCTCATCGCCGAGGTGATCGCGGCGGAGGAGCCATCCGTCACGGAGCCCCTGATGCCGGGCACACCGGGCGCGGTCGTGCTCTGGTTCCTTCCCGTGGTCACCCTGGTCGTGTTCCTCGTCGTCCGGCGCCCCTGGGACACCGCCGACCTCGCCGCTCGGCACCGTGACGACTACGTCATCCGCGCGGACCTCCGGTTCACCCTGAGCGCCCAGCTGCTGGACAGGCTCCAGCGTGTGACCGCGCGCGCCGAGCACGCGCACCTGGTCCTCGGCACACCGGTGGGTCTGGACCATGCCCTGCCCCTGCTGCGCTCGGAGGAGTGGCGCCTGGCCAGGGAGTGCCTGCACCTCGACCAGTTGCGCGGAAGGCTGGTCGACAGCCAGAGGGAGGGCAACAGCGCACCGCTCAGGGAGGCGCTCGCTCCGCAGTGGAGTGTCCTGGAGGAGGCGACGGAACGCCTGACCGAGGAGGTCGACCGGCTGGACGCCTACGGCAAGAGGATCCAGACGGCTGTGGAGACCCACAAGGAGTGGGTCAGGCTCCAACGCGTCGCCGACCAGGCGGGCGACTTCGCCGACCTCGCGGCCAGGACACCGACGGCGGACCCGGGTACGCCGAACGCCCTTGACGACAGCCTCCACGGAGCCGAGGCCGCCCGGGCGGTACGGGAGGAGATGATCCGGGAGACCGTCCGGGCCACGGCCGACCTCTTCCGCGGCACTGACGGGTCGAAGGGCCCCTAGACCGTTGATGGGACGATGTGCCCTGGTCAGGGGTCGTCAGCGACCAACGACCGCTTGACTGGGGCACCGATCATCCGGTTGTGCCAGGTCACCAGCCACATCGCGACCCTGAACAGGGCCGGGGCCGCCGAGCGCAGTGGCGGTCGCGTTCGGACTGGCCGGGCAGGCGGGGGAACAGGTGCCCGATCCGGTGCGGGGCGGCACGCGTCCAGTGGCGTTCTGCATCATGGCGCAACAGCACTCGGGCCAGGGCGACGCAGACGAGTCCGGAGTCGTTGAGCGGGCGGGGCGCCCCGGCCCAGTGGCGCGGCTCGTGGGGAGGGATCACCTCATCGTCCAGTTGGACGTGGAGCGCTGACGAAAGGGCGTCAAGGTCCCTGGGGCACACTCTGATCCTCGACGCCCTTCGTCCTGCCCGCAGGGGATTCAGGGATCTGCCATCAACGCCCTAGGCCGCCCGTGCCAGGAGTTCGCCCCACAGTTCGGCGACGCGGTCGGCGAGGTCCTCACGGGTACCGGAGTTGTCCACCACCAGGTCGGCCGCGGCCAGACGGGTCGGCCGGTCAGCCTGAGCCGCGATCCGGGCCCGCACCTGCTCGGGCGGCATGTCCCGGTCACGGGACACCCGCTCCACCCTGAGTTCGTCGGGGGTGTCCACCACGACCACCACGTCGTAGAGCGACTCCAGCCCGTTCTCCACCAGCAGCGGCACGTCGTACACCACCACGCTGGCCCCGGCGGCCTCGGCCTCCGCCATGAGCTCGCCGCTGCGCTCGGCCACCCGGGGGTGGACGATCGCGTTGAGCCTGGCCAGACGGGCCTCGTCGGCGAAGACGATCTCCCCCAGCGCGGGCCGGTCCAGGCTCCCGTCGGAGGCGAGCACCCCCTCGCCGAACTCGGCGACCACCTCGGCCAGTCCCGGTGTGCCGGACGCGACCACCTCACGGGCGATGGCGTCCGCGTCGACCACCACCGCGCCGTAGGAGGACAACGCGGACGAGACCGCGCTCTTGCCCGAACCGATCCCGCCGGTGAGACCCACTTTCAGCATGGGCCACACCCTAGGGGGCGCGGCGGGCGGGCGTCACGCCGACCCCGCGCCCACCCGGGCCAGTTCCTTGCGCATGTGCACCATCACGAGGTGGTCCGCGACCCGCTCCCGGTGCGTCTCGGCGTACCCCAGGGTCCGGTACAGTCGCTGGTTCTTCGGACTCTGTGCCCCCGTGAACAGGGTGAGCGCCGTCAGTTCCGGCCTGCGCTCGCGCAGGTCGTCCTCGACCCGGGCCAGCAGCGCCCCGGCGATCCCCCGGCGACGCATGTCCGGGGCCACGACGAGGCGCCCCACCACCCCGGTGGTCTCAGTGACTCCGGCGCGGACCGCACCGACCAGACGGTGCCCGACCACGGCCTTGAGCACGAGGGCGTCTCCGTCGGCGAGCAACCCCTGGATCCGTGACAGCCCCTCGGTGAGCGGCAGGATGAACGGGTCCCCGTAGGCCTGGGCCTCGTCCACGTAGGCGGCCCGTTGCAGGGTGAAGATCTCACCGGCGTCGTCGGGGGTGGCCGGGTGGATGTCGAACACGTCGCCTCCTCAACTGGTCCCCGCCCTCGGCGGGTACCAGGCAACCCTAGCCGCCGGTACGTAGCCTTGACCCATGGTGAGCAGCAACGCAGTCGATGTCGACGCCTATCTGGCGGAACTTCCCGAGGCCGACCGGTCCGCGCTGAGCGGGCTCCGGGACCTGTTCCGCGCCGAACTCCCGGGGTTCGAGGAGGTCATGGCGTACGGGATGCCCGCGTACCGCAGGGACGGGGTCCCGGAGGTCGCCTTCGCCCGTCAGAAGCGCCACGTCTCGGTCTACCTGATGCGTGAGGACGTCGCCGCGGCCCACGCCGAGCGGCTCGCGGGCCAGGACATGGGCAGGGGATGCCTGCGTTTCCGCTCTCCCGGGGCCGTCGACCTCGACCTGGTTCGGGACCTGCTGCGGACCGTGGCCGCCATGCGGGGACCGAACCGCTGACACGCGGAAGGGCCGCCCCCACCCGTGGGTGGGGACGGCCCTTCACTCAGCCATCACTCGGGCCGGAGCCCGGCGAGGAGACCCTCAGGCCTCGCCGCCCGCGAGCTTCTCGCGGAGGGCGGCCAGAGCCTCGTCAGAGGCGAGCGCACCGCTGGTGGTCTCGGAGCCGGACGACGAACCGCCGGCGCTCTGCGCACCACCGGTGTAGTCCTCCTCGTCCTCCTCCACGGCAGGAGCGTTGGCGGCGTCGGCCTCGGCCGCACGCGCCTCCTCGACCTGCTTGCGGTGAGCCTCGAAGCGGGCCTGCGCCTCGGCGTAGCTGCGCTCCCACTCGTCGCGCTGGGCCTCGAAGCCCTCGAGCCACTCGCCGCTGTCCGCGTCGAAGCCCTCGGGGTACTTGTAGTTGCCCTGCTCGTCGTAGTCGGCGGCCATGCCGTACAGGGTGGGGTCGAAGTCCACCTGGTCGGGCGAGACGCTCTCGTTGGCCTGCTTCAGCGAGAGGCTGATGCGACGGCGGTCGAGGTCGATGTCGATGATCTTGACGAAGATCTCGGTGCCGACCTGGACGACCTGCTCCGGCACCTCGACGTGGCGCTCGGCCAGCTCGGAGATGTGGACCAGGCCCTCGATGCCCTCCTCGACGCGCACGAACGCACCGAACGGGACGAGCTTGGTGACCTTGCCGGGAACGACCTGCCCGATCTGGTGGGTCCGGGCGAACTGCTGCCACGGGTCTTCCTGGGTCGCCTTGAGCGACAGGGAGACGCGCTCGCGCTCCATGTCGACGTCGAGGACCTCGACCGTGACCTCCTGGCCGACCTCGACAACCTCGCTCGGGTGGTCGATGTGCTTCCAGGACAGCTCGGAGACGTGCACCAGACCGTCGACGCCACCCAGGTCCACGAAGGCACCGAAGTTGACGATCGAGGAGACGACGCCCTTGCGGATCTGACCCTTCTGGAGGGTGTTGAGGAACGTCTGACGGACCTCGGACTGGGTCTGCTCCAGCCAGGCGCGACGGGACAGGACCACGTTGTTGCGGTTCTTGTCCAGCTCGATGATCTTCGCCTCGAGCTCGCGGCCGACGTAGGGCTGAAGGTCGCGGACGCGACGCATCTCGACCAGGGACGCCGGAAGGAAGCCGCGCAGGCCGATGTCGAGGATGAGACCACCCTTGACGACCTCGATGACGGTGCCGGTGACGACGCCGTCCTCTTCCTTGATCTTCTCGATCGTGCCCCAGGCCCGCTCGTACTGAGCGCGCTTCTTGGACAGGATCAGACGGCCTTCCTTGTCCTCCTTCTGGAGAACGAGGGCTTCGACCTGGTCGCCGACGGCAACGACCTCACCGGGGTCGACGTCGTGCTTGATCGACAGTTCCCGAGAGGGGATGACACCCTCGGTCTTGTAGCCGATGTCGAGCAAGACCTCGTCTCGATCGACCTTCACGATGGTGCCCTCGACGATGTCACCGTCGTTGAAGTACTTGATGGTCTCGTCGATCGCCGCGAGGAAGGCTTCCTCGGACCCGATGTCGTTGACCGCTACCTGGGGTGTCGAGGTGGCCTCGGTGCTGCTCGTCATTTGTGGGTGGACTCCGGATACGGACAGGAACAGGAAATGGGCACGCCGCAGGTTCGAGCCCGTCGATCCGCAGTCCAGAAGTAAGAAGCGAAGGTCACATGTACGGAACGAGCCGTCCGTGACCGCCAGCCGCCGGTCCAGAGTGGAGACCGAGACGGTGCAACCCTCCTGCCCCCCTATCGGAGACAGCGGACGCCCGCACGAACCCACAACGCTGACGCCAGAATATGAGACGTGAGCGCGCAGGTCAATCGGAATCCGGGAAGAGGGCACCGTACAAGGCTGTCGTGGCCGCAATTTACCCGAGCGGGGTGGGGAAGATCAACTAGCTCTTCAGCCATGTCTGCCAGGGGCTGACGCACCCCGAACGCCATCCGCGCGGGGCCGGGGCGAGACGTTCCGAAAAAAGTCCGGAACGCGTGGTTCATCCGACGCTCGTCAGTCCATCGGAGGCCGCGAACGCGACTTCTTCACGTCACTCCGCCGACGCTTGGCGTCCAGCCGACGCCGCTTCGAGGCCCGGCTGGGCCGTGTACTGCGCCGCTCGGGCGGCGGTGGCGCGATGGCCTCCGCGAGGATCGCGGCCAGCCTCTCCCGCGCCTCGGCCCGGTTGCGCACCTGGGAACGGTGAGTCTGCGCCGACACCGTGAGCACCCCGTCCACGAGGCGCCCGGACAGCCGTTCCAGGGCGCGGGCCCGCCGCGTGGCTCCCAGCGCCCGGCACGACGCCACGTCCAACGACAGCGACACCCGCGTGTCCGACGTGTTCACGTGCTGCCCGCCCGGCCCCGAGGACCGTGAGAACCGCCACGTCAACGCGTCGGCGGGAACGGTCACGGGTCCCACGGCCAGTCCGCCCGTGGTCTCTTCCTGCCCCGTCACCGTTCCCACCTCCGAGATCAGCGCCGCGCCCTAGTGCGCGGCGTCATGCCAGTTCTGCCCGCTGCCGACCGAGACGCCCAGCGGGACACGCAGATCATAGGCGGAGCCCATCTCGTGCGTCACGAGGTTTTCGACCGCCTCGCGCTCACCCGGGGAGACCTCCACCACGAGCTCGTCGTGCACCTGCAACAGCACCCGGGAGCGGAATCCTCCCTCGGTCAGCGCCGCGTCCACCTGGAGCATCGCCACCTTGATGATGTCGGCGGCCGACCCCTGGATCGGCGCGTTCAACGCCATCCGCTCCGCCATCTCGCGGCGCTGGCGGTTGTCGCTCGTCAGGTCCGGCAGGTAGCGCCGCCGACCCAGGATGGTCTCGGTGTACCCCACCTTGCGGGCCTCGTCCACCACCTGGTTGAGGTAGTCGCGCACCCCGCCGAAGCTGGCGAAGTAGTCCTCCATCAGCCTCTTCGCCTCCTCCGGGGTGATCGCCAGCTGCTGGGACAGTCCGTAGGCACTCAGCCCGTAGGCCAGCCCGTAGCTCATCGCCTTGATCTTGGACCGGGCCTCGCCGTCGACCTCCCCGACCTCGATGTCGAAGACCTGCGCCGCCATGTGCGCGTGGAAGTCGTACCCGCTGTTGAACGCGTCGATCAGCGCCCGCTCACCCGACAGGTGCGCCATGATGCGCAGCTCGATCTGGCTGTAGTCCGCGGTGAGCAGCTCCTCATAGCCCTCACCGACCACGAACGCGCGCCTGATCCTTCGGCCCACGTCCGTGCGCACCGGGATGTTCTGGAGGTTGGGTTCCGTGGAGCTCAGCCGCCCCGTCGCCGCGACCGTCTGGTTGAAGGTGGTGTGGATGCGCCCGTCGTCGGCGACCGTCTTGATCAGACCCTCGACCGTCGTGCGCAGCTTCGTCTGGTCCCGGTGGTGCAGCAGCACGCCCGGCAACTCGTTCTCGGTCCGGGCCGCCAACCACGCCAACGCGTCCGCGTCCGTCGTGAATCCCGTCTTGATCTTCTTCGTCCTGGGCAGCTCCAGGTCCTCGAACAGCACCTGCTGCAACTGCTTGGGCGAGCCCAGGTTGAACTCCCGGCCCACGATCTCGTGCGCCCGCTCCACCGCACCGCGCGCCGCCGAGGCGAACTCCCCCTGGAGACCCTCCAGGTACTCGCGGTCCGCGGCGATCCCGGCCCGCTCCAGGCGCGCCAACACGTCGACCAACGGCAGTTCCACCTCGTGCAGCAGGTGCGTGCCGCCGCGCTTGTCGAGCTCCGCCACCAACACGGCGGCCAGGTCGCGGGTGGCGGCGGCCCGCACGGCCAGACCGTGACCGCGCCCGCTGCCGCCCTGCTCCCCGAGGTCCAGGGCCATCTGGTCGCCGTCGGTGTCCACCTCCAGCTCCCGGCCCAGGTACTTGCGGCACAGGTCGGCCAGGTCGAAGCGGCGCTGCCCCGGCTGCGCCAGGTAGGCCGCCAGGGCGGTGTCGCTGACCACACCGTTCAGGTCCCACCCGTGTGCGCCCAGCGCGAGCAGCGCGCCCTTGTACTCGTGCACGGCCTTGGGGCGCCCGGCGTCCGCGAGGAAGGCCGCCAGCGCCTCGGTGTCGGCGGTGTCCAGCACGGTGGGATCCACGTACAGCGAGGCCCCGCCCGGCACCGTGACGGCCAGGGCGTCCACCCGTCCGGTCCCCGCTCCCCAGGTACCGTCGACCGCCAGCCCCGCCGGGGCCTGGTCCGTGAGTGACTCAGCGGAGGCGTGCTCGGTGATCCAGGCCGCCACACCCCCGGTCGCCGCCACGGTCACGTCCACGGTGAAGCCCTCGACGGCCCCGCCCGCCTCGGCGCTCTCCTCGCCGTCGTCCGCACGGATCACCGCGTAGAGGCGCTCACGCAGGTTGGAGGCGAACTCCAGGTTGTCGAAGAGCGCGTCGACCCCGGCCCGGTCGGCCTCGCCCAGCCCCAGGTCCCGCACGGCCGTGTCCAGCTCCACGTCGGTGACCAGTTTGTTGAGCCTCTGGTTGCGCAGCACGTCGTCGAGGTGGTCGCGGAAGTTCTGCCCCGCCTTGCCGGGGACCTCGTCCGCGCGGGCCACCAGCTCCTCCAGGGACCCGAACTTCGTGATCCACTTGGCGGCGGTCTTGGGACCCACCCCCGGCACCCCGGGAAGGTTGTCGGCCTTCTCCCCCACCAGGGCCGCGAGGTCGCGGTACCGCTCCGGGGTGACCCCGTACTTGTCCTCGACGGCCTCCGGGTCCATCCGGCGCATGTCCGAGAGGCTCTTGCCCGGGTACAGGACCGTGCAGTCCTCGTTCACCAGCTGGAAGGCGTCCCGGTCACCGGAGGCGATCAGCACCTCCATGCCCGCCTCGCAGCCCTGGTGCGCGAGGGTGGCGATCACGTCGTCGGCCTCGAAGCCGGGCGCCGACAGGTTCGCGACCCCGATCAGGCGCATGAGGTCCTGGGTCAGCGGCACCTGGGAGGGGAACTCCGGCGGGGTCTCCGACCGGCCGCCCTTGTACCCGTCGTACTCCTCGTCCCTGAAGGTGGGGCCCGAGAGGTCCCACGCCACCGCGACGTGCGTGGGCTCCTCGTCGCGCAGCAGCTTCACCAGCATGGAAGCGAAGCCGTACACGGCGTTGGTGGACTGCCCGGTACTCGTACCGAACTTCTCCACGGGGAGCGCGAAGAACGCGCGGAAGGCCATCGAGTGGCCGTCCAGGAGGAGCAGCCGGGCGCGCCCGCCGTCGGCCTGGGATGTCTGTTCAGGGGTCTCTCGCTTGGTCACCACAGAACGAATCCTAGGATGCGCTACGGACAGCCCGCGGCCATCACCACGGGAACACCTCCCCACACCGGTCGGTTCGACCGGTTACGGGGCCACCTGACCGGATCGGAAGGCAACACCATGACCACAGACGCCGAGGGCCTGCGCGAACTCATGGACTCCGGGGCGCTCTCCGGCGGTCTGGGCCAGAGCATGGGCATCGAGATCACCGAGGCCTCCGCCGAACGCGTCGTGGGCCGTATGCCGGTCGAGGGCAACCGCCAGCCCTTCGGGCTGCTGCACGGCGGCGCCTCGTGCGTGCTCGCCGAGTCCCTGGGGTCCATCGGCTCCACCATCCACGCACAGGGGTTCGGCCGCGTCGCCGTGGGCATCGAGATCAACGCGACCCATCACCGGTCCGCCACCGATGGGCACGTCACCGGGGTGGCCACCCCGGTCCACCTGGGCCGCACCCTCGCCACCTGGGACATCACCATCACCGACGACCGGGGGCGGAAGGTCTGCACCTCGCGTCTGACCTGCATGCTGCGCGACGCCCCCCAGTAGGGAAACTCCAGCAGCGGGGCCCCGCGCCCCGCTGTTGGGCCCCCCACCACCGGGAACGAAGCCCGGCTAACGACGGCTCCGCCATTTCCGAACACTGGACGAACGGGCACGCCACGCCCTCACACCACGACAACCAGTCACAACATCCCCCCGCGACACCGCGCATCCGTCCAGTCACACCCGGCCACACGGCTACAGAGTCATAACGAGCAGAAGGCGACTGAGACGCAACCGCCCCCTGCCGCTTCCGCCGGAACCCGATACCGGATTAAGCTCCGCTAACGCTCCTGATTAAGTCATGCCACACATAACGGGCAACAGGATGCAACAGAGCTATCGGCACGGCTGCGCAAGATCAGCCGGTTGAACGGAGTGACCACGAACATGGCAAGCAAGAAGTTCCTGAGCCTCACTGCCGCAACCGCGGCCCTCGTGCTCGGACTGACCGCGTGTGGCAACGGGGACGGCGGCGACAGCGCCGACGGAGGTGAGGGCTCCGGCGAGGAGTTCACCTTCGGCATCCTCTACCCCCAGACCGGCAGCCTGGCCTTCCTCGGTCCGCCCCAGGTCACCGCGGCGAAGTACGCCATCGACGAGATCAACAAGGCCGGTGGCATCCTCGGCACCGACGTCCCCGCCATCGTCGAGGCCGACGAGGCCGGTGACGCCGCCCAGGCCAACCAGGCCGCCAACGACCTCGTCTCCGCCGACGTCAACGCCGTCATCGGCGCCGCCGCCTCCGCCATGACGCAGGCCAGCTACGACACCGTCACAGCCGCCAGCATCGTGCAGTGCTCCGGCTCCAACACGGCGCCCGACCTGAGCGAGATCGACGACAACGGCTACTTCTTCCGCACCGCCCCCAGCGACCTCCTCTCCGGACCGGTCCTGGCCCGCCAGATGGTCGACGACGGCGCCTTCGACGTCGCCGTGGTGGCCCGCGCCGACGACTACGGCGACGGCTACCGCAGCGCCGTGGAGGCCGAGCTCGAGGCCCTCGGCGCGAACGTGGTCGCGACCGAGAACTACGACCCCGACGCCACCAACTTCGACTCCGTCGTCAACTCCGTGTCCAGCGCCGACCCCGACGCCGTCGCCCTGATCTCCTTCCAGGAGGGCGCCCAGGTCATCGCCGAACTCATCGAGTCCGGCATCTCGGGCGACCAGCTCTACATCACCGACGGTCTCAACGACCCCGAGCTCGGCGACACCGTCAACTCGGACGACCCCGACGTCGTCACCGGCGTCACCGGCGTCGCCCCCGGTGCTGACAACCCCGAGTTCAACGAGGGCCTGCGCGCCTTCGACTCCGAGCTCGACGTCTTCCAGTTCGCCCCGCAGGTCTTCGACTGCGTCACGGCGATCGCCCTGGCCGCCGAGTCCGCCGGGTCCGTCTCCCCCGCCGACTACGTCGAGCACCTCCCCGAGATCAGCCGCCCCGACGGCACCGAGTGCGGCAGCTTCGAGGAGTGCCGCGACCTCCTCAACGACGGCGAGGAGATCGACTTCCAGGGCACCAGCGGCAACATCGACTTCGACGACAACGGCGACCCCACCTCCGCCACCTTCGAGGTCTTCCACTTCGGTGACGACGGCTACGAGACCCTCGGCTTCGAGGAGTACTCCGTCGACGAGTAACGACGGATGACCCCGTCTCCTCCCAGGGGGCCACACCACGACCCCTGGGCGGAGGCGCCGTCCGCCACACACCACGCGAACCGTCCGGGGGTGCGGGGCACCAGCCCCGCACCCCCGGACCCGTCCGAACACGACCACCGCGAGACCCCGGCACGGCCGCACCCCGCGCGCCGTGCCTCGTCGTACACGGGCCAGGCGGCCGCACAGCGGCACCGCACGCACCGGGGCCCGACGCCCACGCGTCCCCACCCCCGGACGCACCACGCCACCTGAACGGACGACCACGCCATGCCCACCCACAGGGCCCTCTCCCTCTCGGCGGCCGCCCTCACCGTCAGCCTCGCACTCACCGCCTGCGGCGGCACCCTGGACCTCGGCGACGACACCGCGGACGACACCGGGTTCACGTTCGGCCTCCTCTACCCGCAGACCGGCAACCTGAGCTTCCTCGGCCGACCCCAGACCGCCGCCGTCGACTACGCCATCGACCAGATCAACGACGCGGGCGGCATCCTCGGCACCACCGTCCCACCACCGGTCGTGGCCGACGAGGCCGGAGACGCCGCCCAGGCCAACCAGGCCGCCAACGACCTCGTCTCCGCCGACGTCAACGCCGTCATCGGCGCCGCCGCCTCCGTGATGACCCAGGCCAGCTACGCCACCATCACGGGCGCGGGGATCGCCCAGTGCTCCGGTTCCAGCACCGCGCCCGACCTCACCAGCGTCGACGACAACGGCTACTTCTTCCGCACCGCCCCCAGCGACCTCCTCGCCGGACCCGTACTCGCCCAGCGCATCGTCGACGACGGCCACCTCGACGTCGCCGTCATCGCCCGCGCCGACGACTACGGCATCGGCTACCTCAACGCCGTCGAGGCCGAACTCCACGCCCTCGGCGCCGACGTCGTCCTCACCGAGACCTACGACCCCGACGCCACCAACTTCGGCGCGGTCATCAGCTCCACCGTCACCTCCGGGGCCGACGCCGTCGCCCTCATCTCCTTCCAGGAGGGCACCCAGCTCATGGCCGCCCTCATCGAGAGCGGCACCGAGAGCCAGTTCTACCTCACGGACGGGCTCAACGACCCCGACCTGGAGGCGACCATCGGAGCCGCCTCCACCAACGCCATCACCGGCACCACCGGCGTCGCCCCCAGCGCCGACAACCCCCAGTTCAGCGAGGACCTGCGCGCCTTCGACCCCGAACTCGACGCCTTCCAGTTCGCCCCGCACATCTTCGACTGCGTCACCACCATCGCCCTGGCCGCCGAGTCCGCGGGCTCCACGGACCCCACCCGGTACGTGGACCACGTCGCCGAGGTCACCCGCCCCGAAGGCACCGAGTGCAGCTCGTTCGCGGAGTGCCGCGACCTCCTCGCCGACGGCCGGTCCATCGACTACCAGGGGATGAGCGGCAACATCGACCTCGACGACAACGGCGACCCCACCTCCGCCACCTTCGAGATCTTCCACTTCGGCGACGACGGCTACGAGATCCTCGAATACGTCGAGTACACCAACGACTGACCCCGCGCCCACCACACCGGGCACCGCACACTCCGGACACACGAAAAGGGGGCGGGACCCTCGACGGGTCCCGCCCCCACACACGTCCGGATCAGCCCTTGGCGAGCGTCCCCAGGTACAGCTCGATCACGTTCGGATCGTTCAGCAGGTCCCGACCCGAACCCGTGTACGCGTTCCGGCCCTGGTCCAGCACGTAACCGCGGTCACAGATCTGGAGACACCGCCGCGCGTTCTGCTCGACCATGACGACCGAGACCCCGGCGGCGTTGACCTCCTTCACCCGCTGGAAGACCTCCTCCTGGTAGATCGGCGACAACCCGGCGGTCGGCTCGTCCAGCAGCAGCACCGACGGGTCCATCATCAGCGCCCGGCCCATGGCCACCATCTGACGCTGACCACCCGACAGCGAACCCGCCTTCGCCCGACGCCGGTCCGCGAGCAACGGGAACAGACCCGCCACCACCTCGAACCGCTCCGAGAACGACCTCGGCCGCAGGAACGCCCCCATCTGGAGGTTCTCCTCGATCGTCAGGGACGGGAACACGTTGCGCGTCTGCGGAACGTAACCAACGCCCCGCTCCACCAACGAGTGCGCCGCCAACCCCGCGATGCTCGAACCCCGCAGCGTCAGACCGCCCTCACGCACCGGGATCAGACCGAAGATCGTCTTGATCAACGTCGACTTGCCCGCGCCGTTCGGACCGATGATCGCCACGACCTCACCCTCGGTGAGGGTCAGCGTGCACCCGTTCAGGATGTTCACCCCGGGCACGTAACCGGCCACCAGGTCCTTGGCCAACAGCAGGTAGTCGTCCGGACCACCCACCTCAAGCGACTCCGCCTGGGCCTGCTCCAGCACCTCCTCGCGGTGCTCCTGCACGGCCGCGGCCTCCTCAGCCTCCTCCGGGACCTCCTCCGGCTCCGGACGGACCCCGCCGTTCTCCTCACTCATCGCCACTCCCCTGGGTCTCACCCTCGACCTCCTGGGCACCCAGGTAGGCGTCGATCACCTGTTGGTTGGACCGGATGTCCGAAGGACGCCCCTCCGCGATCACCTGACCCTGGGCCAGCACCACGATCCAGTCACTGATGCCCATGATCACGTCCATGTCGTGCTCCACGAACAGGACCGTCTTGCCCTCGTCACGCAACGACGTGATGTGGTGCAACAGGGACTGCACCAACGCCGGGTTCACACCCGCCATCGGTTCGTCCAGCATGATCATGCTCGGATCGGTCATCAGCGCGCGAGCCATCTCCAACAGCTTGCGCTGACCACCCGACAACGCGCCCGCCATGTCCTGGCGCTTGTCGATCAGCTTGAACCGCTCCAGCAGGTCCAGGGCCTTCACGGTGTTGGCCTTCTCCTGACGGCCCCACACCGGACGCAGGAACGACCCCGCCATGCGCTCACCTGTCTGACCCGGAGCGCCCAACAACATGTTGTCGAGCACCGTCATCCGCGTGAGCGCCTTGGTCAGCTGGAAGGTCCGCACCATCCCGGCCCGGGCCACCTGGTGACCCCGACGACCGTTGATGCCGCGGCCCTCGAACGACCACTGGCCGCCGTCGACCCGGTCGAACCCCGTCAGCAGGTTGAACAGCGTGGACTTGCCCGCGCCGTTCGGACCGATCAGCGCCGTGATCGTCCCCCGCTGCACCTCCAGGTGCTCCACGTCCACTGCGGTCAGACCGCCGAACGAACGCTTCACCCCGTCAGCCACCAGGATCGGATCCGGCTTGGCCGAACCCGGCTCCGGGACCGCCCCGGCCATCCGGTCGACCTCGACATCCGCCCCGGAGGCGTTCACCTCGTCACTTGACATTGATCAACATCTCCTTGCGGTCACCGATCAGACCCTGCGGCCGGAAGACGATCAGCAGCACCAGCAGCACACCGACGAACGCCAACTGGATGGCGCCGAAGTCCGGACCCGACAGGAACGGCAGGTAACCCTCACTGCCCAACCCGCGCAGCAGCTTGTCCGTGAAGTTCATGAGGAACCAGAACACCATCGACCCGACGATCGGACCCAGAACACGGCCCGCACCGCCCAGCAGCAGGATCACCCACAGGAAGAACGTCACCTGCGGCTTGAACTGGTCAGGCGCGATCGCACCCTGGTGCACCGCCATCATGCAACCGGCCAGCGAACCGATCAGGCCGCCCAGGACCAGCGCCTGCATCTTGTACGCGAAGACGTTCTTGCCGAGGCTGCGAACCGCGTCCTCGTCCTCGCGGATGCCCTTCACCACACGGCCCCACGGGCTGTGGATCAGCGCCCAGGTCAGTGCCGCCATCAGCGCCACCAGACCCCACGTCACCGTCATCATCCACATGTGGTTGCCGCTGAACGAGAACGAACCGATCCCGTAACGGCCGGCCGGGTCGAACAGCCCCAACGCCTCGTTCCACTCACGGAACTCGGTGGACAGGTTCTGCAACCCGTACACGCCGTTGGTCACCGGCTCGGCAAAGCCCGCCCGGTAGACCAACCGCAGCACCTCGGCCGCGGCGATCGTCGTGATCGACAGGTAGTCCGCCCGCAACCGGAGCGTCGGGATACCCAACAACAACGCCAACACCACCGCGCAGGCCAGGCCCACCAGGAACCCGACCAGCAACGGCAACTCGAACACCGCGACGCTGATACCGACGCCGTAGGCGCCCACCAGCATGAAGCCGACCTGACCGAAGTTCAGCAACCCAGCGTAACCGAAGTGCATGTTCAGGCCGATCGCGGCCAGCGCGTAGATCGCGGCCACCGGTCCCACCGCGGATCGGGCGGACTCGGCGAGGATCAAGAAAATATCCATCGTCTACCTCTCCTAGCCGACCCGCTCGCGCCGACCGAGCAAGCCCTGGGGCCTGATCAGCAGCATGAGGATCATCAGGGCCAGAGCCCACGCTTGCATGAGCTGTGCGGGGAACCACAGGGTGGACAGCATCGCCACCAGGCCCACGGCGATGCCGCCGACCATCGCGCCGTAGGCCGTGCCCAGACCACCCAGGATCACCGCGGCGAACATGAGCAGCAGCAGACGGAAGCCCATCTCGTAGTCCACGACCTGGTTCAGGCCGAAGAGCACACCGCCCAGGGACGCCAGGCCGCCGCCGAGGAACCACACGTACAGCGTCACCCGGTCGACGTCGATGCCCGACGACTCCGCGAGGTCCCGGTTGTCCGAGACCGCGCGCATCGCCTTGCCGATGCGGGTGAACTGGAGCATGCAGGCCACGAGCACCAGCACCACGATCGCGACGGCCATGATCACCAGGTCGCGCGGGGGCATGGAGATCGGGCCGAAGTGCACCATCTCCTGCACCTGGAACCCGGCGTAGCGGCGCCGGTTGGCGCCGAAGAGCACCAGCAGCACGTGCCGCAGCACCAGGGCCAGGCCGATGGAGACGATGAACATCTGGATCAGGGCGACGTTGCGCCTGCGCAGCGGACGCCACAGGTAGCGCTCCATGGTGCTGCCCAGCACACCGCCCATGACCACCGCGATGCCGGCCGCCGCCCACAGCGGCACCTGCCAGCCGAGGTCGTCACCGAGCACGCCCATCAGCGTCGCCAGCGCGATACCGCCGAAGACCGAGGACCACTGGAGGACGATCAGCGTCGTCCGGTTGAGCCGGTGCTCCAGGAAGGCGCCCAGCAGGACGGCGATCCCCAGACCGGCGAAGATCGCCAGCAGGGAGTTGCCCAGTCCCGCGGCGCCGGTACTGAACAGCAGGGCCATCATCGCGCCGAAGGTGACCATGTCACCGTGCGAGAAGTTGATGACCTGCGTCGTACCGAAGATCAGTGAGAGGCCGATCGCGGAGATCGCGATGACCAGGCCGAACAGCAGACCGGCCGCGGTGAGCTGCGCGAAGCGCTCACCGAACCCGCCACTGACGCCCTCGACCGCCACGGACTCGTCCTCGGCGGCCGTGTCCCCCTCGGCGTCCTCGGTCGCCTCGGCGTCCGGGGAGGGGGAGCTCTCGTCCTGGCCGCCCGCGGATTCGCCCGGGTTCTCCAACCCGATGAGGAGCAGTCGCTGCTGGCCGGTCTCGACCTCGACCTGGGCCTCACCCTCTGCCATGAGGGACGTCTCGCGTACGGCGAACTCGCTGGGGACGGACTCCTGGTCCACCACTACGCGGTAGTCACCCGGTCCGGGCAACTCCACTTCCCAAATTCCATCAGAGTCGGTTTCCACCGCATCGATCTCGTCGTCACCCTGGAGGACCGTGATCAGGATGCCCTCGACACCCTGGTCCCGGTCGTCCGGCTGACCGATCTGACCGTGCAGCGTCTCACCGCCCTGTTCGTCTGCCGTCGCCGCCGCCCCGGGGATCACCAGGAATGCGGTGATCAGGGCGAGCAACACGGTCACGAGGCGTGTGCGCACGCGCGCTCCTTGCGCATCTGAGGTTGGCGGCACCCGAATGGGAGGCATTCGAGCGCCGCTGTCCTTTAGCTGTTCGGTGCGGTGAGTTTAGCCCGATTTATGCCGGGCATTCAGTGTCACTTAAACCACGTGACCCAACCGTCACCCCATCGTGTGCAACCGAGATCAAACTGGTGCTGGATGCGCGTTGACCCTGAACACCCGGACACGTTCCGGAGCCGGAACCTGCCAATCTGTTAGTTTTCTCGGGCCGAACCCCGGGACACACGAAGGGGCCGCACCCGTTCGGGTACGGCCCCGGTTCAGCGCTGGGGTGGGCGGTCCGTCAGGAGGACTGTCCTCCCCCGAGCGTCTCGACGACGGTCTCGGCGACCTTGCGCATGGTCAGCCGGCGGTCCATGGAGTTCTTCTGGATCCACCGGAACGCCTCGGGCTCACTCATCCCGTGGCGGCTCTGGAGCAGGCCCTTGGCCTGCTCCACGAGCTTTCGGGTCTCCAGTCGCTCCTGGAGGCTGCCGACCTCGGCCTCCAGTGCGGCCAACTCGGCGTAGCGCGAGGTGGCCATCTCGATCGCCGGCACCAGGTCCGACTTGCTGAACGGCTTGACCAGGTAGGCCATGGCCCCGGCCTCGCGTGCCCGCTCCACCAGCTCCCGCTGGGAGAAGGCGGTCAGGATCACGACCGGGGCGATGCGCTCCCCGGCGATGCGCTCGGCGGCCGACAGGCCGTCGAGCACCGGCATCTTGATGTCGGTGATCACCAGGTCGGGTTTGAGCTCCTGGGCAAGCCGGATGGCGGCCTCACCGTCGCCAGCCTCCCCGACGACGGCGTAACCGTCCTCTTCGAGCATCTCCTTGAGATCCAGGCGAATCAGGGCCTCGTCTTCCGCGATCACCACACGGCTCTGCGTCCTCGTCACGTACACGAGGTTACCGAGATCCGCTAGTATGCTGACCGTTGGCCCCGGCAATGCGCGTCAATCGTGACTGCACCGTTGACGGAGCGTCGCTCCCGGGACGCCGAGCAGGCAAACCGGACAATCGGAACCAACAACTCAAACGCCCCGATAGACCAACCGGCAGAGTCAATGGTCTCAAACACCATCAAGTGTGGGTTCGAATCCCACTCGGGGCACCAGCAGCCACCCCCACGGGTGGCTTTTCTGCGTTCGAGGCCTTCCAGGAATGTCCGAGGCGTGAGCGAACATGCACCGTATGTACTCACCGCATGTCAGGCGCGAGGCCGTCTCCCTCATCGATTCCGGGATCTCCTGCGCGGAGGTCAGCCGTCGGACGGGCATCAACCGGTCCACGCTTCGGACGTGGTTCCTCGACCGTTCACTCGTGGACAGGTACGTCGGCACCGACCTGTGTCCCCGGTGTGAACCGGTACCCGTCCCACCCCGACGAACCGATGCGTACGGGTACCTCCTGGGCCTCTACCTCGGCGACGGGTGTCTCACCCCCGCCGGAGACCCCACGAAGGGGGTCTGGCGGCTGCGCGTCATGTGTTCCGACACCTGGCCCGGACTCATAGAACTCTGCGCGGGGAGTATGGCCGCGATCCGCCCCGACCACAGGGTCTCCCGGGTCCCCTCCACCGGGTGCACCGAGGTCCACAGCAACTGGAAGCACTGGCCGTGCCTCTTCCCCCAGCACGGGCCGGGCAGGAAGCACGACAGGGCCATCCTCCTGGAACCCTGGCAGCGGGCCGTCGTCGAGGAGCACCCCGAGCAGTTCGTACGCGGCCTGATCCACTCCGACGGGAGCAGGGTGCTCAACCGGATCAGGAGGACACTGCCCGACGGAGGGGTGAGGTTCTACGAGTACCCGCGCTACCACTTCACCAACGTCTCCACCGACATCGTCGGACTGTTCACCGAGGCCCTGGACCGGTTGGACATCGCCTGGAAGGTCCACGTGAGCAGGCGGGAACCGCGCTACCGGGACAAACACGTCGTGTCGGTGTCCCAGCGGGACGCGGTGGCGCGGATGGACGCGTTCGTGGGGCCCAAGTACTGAGGACGCCCACGCGGCGGACGCGCGTGCGGGCGGCGCGGCCTACTCCTCGCCCCGCCAGCGCCTGAGGTCCTCCTCGGTGATCTCCTGCATGGGTGCGGGCTGCGTGATGCGGAGGTGGTTGCCGAAGGGGTCGCGCAGGGCGCAGTCGATGCCGTAGGGCTGCTGGGTCGGTTCCTCGGTGAACTGGACTCCTCGCGCGCGCAGGGTGTCGTAGGTGGCCTGGCAGTCGTCGGTGTTGATGATGGCGGCGACGCCGAGGGCGCCCTTGGTGAGGAGTTCGCGAACCTGGGCGCCGTTCTCGTCCTGGGAGGGCACCTCCAGGAGGATGTGGCGGTCCGGGTCGGCGGGCAGGGTGATGGTGAGCCACCGCATGAACTCCATGTCGACGTCGTCGCCGACCTCGAAGCCGAGTTTGCCGACGTAGAAGTCGAGGGCCTCGTCCTGGTCGAGCACGGTCACGGAGTGGATGGCGATCTGTGTGAGCATGCTCCAACGCTACGTCTGACCTGGTCTTGCGTCCCTCTACGCCACGTCAGGGTGTGGTCAGGACGCCCGGAGGTGGTCCCGCAGCGAACGGGCCACGCGGCCGATGAGGGCCTCGGCCGCGGGTTGGTGGCGGGCGGGGACGGAGGAGGCGGTGAGGGCGGCGATGGCGTAGGCCTCGCCGCCCCTGTGTTCGACGACGCCGACCTCGTGGCGGTGGTTGAGGACACTGCCGGTCTTGGAGGACCAGGTGCTGGCGTCGGTGCTGAACTCGGGGGCCAGGCGGTGGCGGATGACGTTGTCGGCCATGAGGGAGCGCAGGCGGGCCGCGGTGTCGGGGTGGATGGTGGTGGGTCGCCAGATGGCCTGGAGGAGGTCGACGTGGGCACGGGCGGAGCCCGAGTTGGCGCGGGTGACGTCGAGTTGGGGGATGCGGTGGCCGCGTCCGGCGCTGGCGGCCTGGATGGCGAGGGTGTGGGCGAGGTGGGTCTCGTCCGGAGCGAGGCGTTCGGCGGGGGTCTGGTTGAGGTCGCGGACGATGTGCCGGACGGCGATCCCGTGGATGTCGTGTTCGCGGAGGGTGTCGGTGACCCGGGCGGGTGGGGTGAGGCCGAACAGGATGTCGGCGGCGACGTTGTCACTGACGCACATGGCCAGGTAGAGGAGGTCGTCGACAGCGACGGTGGCGGGGTGGCGGAAGCGGCCGAGCCCGAGGGGCCCGGTGG
>NZ_LAVM01000107.1:0-16580 GCF_001083815.1 Nocardiopsis sp. SBT366
CGGCGACCGCGTACCGTGCGGGGCTCCCGGCTTCGAGGGCGAGCGCGGCGGGAGCGCGCTCGCACAGGCCCAGGCAGGGGCTCTCGTGCCAGGTGGTTCCGGGGGCCTCGGGGTCGTCGGGGTGACCGCCGGGCGGGCCCAGACGGGCGTTCAGGCGGTCGCGGAGCGCGCCGGAACCGGAGGCCGCGCAGGCGATGTCGGTGCACAGGTGCACGACCCGGCGGGGGCGCTCGTGCAGCGCGAACATGGCGTAGAAGGACGCCACGGCGTAGGCCTCGGCCGGGGGGACGGTGAGCCTGCGGCAGATGTGGTTGAGCGCTCCGCGGCTGATCCAGCCCACGCGGTCGTTGACGGCGTGCAGGGCGGGCAGGAGCAGGTCGCGCCGGTCGCGTGCGGCGTGTCCGCCCCGTGCGTAGCGCAGGTCGGAGTCCTGGCGGGTCCCGCCCTCCCAACCGGATTCGGGTGCTCCCAGGAGTGTGTCGACGGCGTCGCGTTCGGCGTCGGTGGCCACCTCGTCCAGAAGTCGCAGGTCCACGCCCGGATCACCTCAATCGTGTGTAAGCCAGATCACAGGATTCTGTATACAGAGGACACTAAGATGGGTGTTCCGGATTGACAACCCTCGTTCCCCAAGTGAGTTGGGGGATGGGGGTCGCCCTCCGGGCATGCCGGGCGGACCGTCCCACCGGGGCTGGTGGGACGGCCCGCCCCCGTGTCGGCCCGCCTCCACGTGCTCGGGCCGGGTGCCTCAGCCCGAGACGCGTTCGGGGACCTCCCGTCCCCGGTCCGGGTGCGGGTCGACCCGTTCGATGCGCACCGCCGCCGCCTTGTACTCGGCGGTCCCCGCGATCGGGTCGGTGGCGTCGATGGTGAGCAGCTGCGTGTCCACCTGGTGCGGGAAGTGGAAGGTCATGAACACCAGTCCGGGCCGCATGGACTCGGCGACCGACACCGGTACCAGCACCGAACCGCGCCGCGAGGTCACCCGGACCGTCTCACCGTCCTCCACTCCCAGCTTGGCGGCGTCCTCCGGCGACAGGTCCAGCAGCTCGCCACGGCGCATCGGCGAGGAGAAGCCGGAGGTCTGCACGCCGGTGTTGTAGTCGTCCAGACGGCGGCCGGTGGTGAGCCGGAACGGGAAGTCCTCGTCCAGCAGGTCCACCGGCGGCGAGTGGCCGACGATCCCGAACGGCGCGGGCGCGCCCCGTTCGAGCGGGTCCTTCGACCACAGCCGGGAGTGCAGGTAGCTGGGCTCGAGGGTGTCCTCGGAGTAGCAGGGCCACTGGATGCCGTCGTGCTCGGCCAGGCGCGCGTAGCTCATGCCCCGGTGCATGGGGGACAGCGAGCGCACCTCGTCCCAGATCTCCTCCGCCGAGGGGCGTTCCCAGTCGTACCCCAGCCGGGTCGCCAGCGCGCACATGATCTCGATGTCGTCCCTGGCGCCCTCCGGCGGGTCCAGGGCCTTGCGGACCAGCTGCACCCGCCGCTCGCTGTTGGTGAAGGTGCCGTCGGACTCGCACCAGGCGGCGCTGGCCGGGAGCACCACGTCGGCGAGTTCGGCGGTGCGGGTGAGGAAGATGTCCTGGACCACCAGGTGGTCCAGGGCCCGCAGCCGCGCGGTGGTCTTGTGCGTCTCGGGCTCGGACTGGACGGGGTTCTCGCCGATGACGTAGAGCGTCTTCAGCTCGCCCTCCTCCATGGCCTCGAACATCTGGGTGAGGTTCAGGCCCTTGCGGTTCTGGATGGGGCGGCCCCAGGTCTGCTCGAACGGGGCCCTGACCTCGGCGTCCAGGATGTCCTGGAACCCGGCCAGACGGTCCGGGATGGCTCCCATGTCGCCACCGCCCTGCACGTTGTTCTGGCCGCGCAGCGGGTTGAGCCCGGAGCCGTGCCGCCCGACGTGTCCGGTGAGCAGGGACAGGTTGATCAGCGAACGGACGTTGTCGGTGGCGTTGTGGTGTTCGGTGATGCCGAGGGTCCAGCACATCTGGGCGCGTTCGGCGCGGGCGTAGGTGTGCGCGAGCTCGCGGATGGCCTCGGCGGGGACACCGGTCTCGGCCTCGGCGGCCGCGAGCGTCCACGGCTCCACCAGCGCGCGGTACTCGTCGAGCCCGCTGGTGGCGCGCTCGATGAAGGACTCGTTGGCCAGTCCGGCGTGCAGGATCTCCCGTCCCACGGCGTGGGCGAGCGGGATGTCGGTGCCCACGTTGAGGCCGAACCAGCGGTCGGCCCACTCCGCGGTGGGGGTGCGGCGGGGGTCCACGACGAAGAGCCGGGCCCCGTTGCGCACTCCCTTGAGCACGTGCTGGAAGAAGATCGGGTGGGCGAAACGGGGGTTGCCGCCCCAGATGACGATGAGGTCGGTGTCCTCGATCTCGGCGTAGGAGGAGGTGCCGCCGCCGGAGCCGAAGGCCGCGGACAGGCCCGCGACGCTGGGGGCGTGGCAGGTGCGGTTGCAGGAGTCGACGTTGTTGGTGCCGACCACGACGCGGGTGAACTTCTGCGCGACGAAGTTCATCTCGTTGGTGGCCCTGGCACAGGAGAGCATGCCGAAGGAGTTGGGTCCGTGGTGGTCGACGCCCTTCCGGAAACCGGCCGCGGCGCGGTCGAGGGCCTCCTCCCAACTGGCGGGGCGGAGTTCCCCGTGTTCGCGGACGAGGGGTCGGGTGAGTCGGTCGAGGGGGTTGGAGTGGTCTGCGGAACGTCGCATGTGGCCTCGCTCGGGGTTCGTGGCCTCAAAGGGAATACTGTATGCAATGTTGGTTGGCGGGGCAATGGTGCGGGAGTCGTGGAGGCGCTAGACCAGCGCGGGTTCCGACACCCTCTGGTTGAGGAGTCCGGCCACGGCGTCGACCGCGCGCAGGGTGGGCGCGGGGGCGCCGGTGAGGTCGGCCAGCTCGACCACGGCGGACAGGATGACGTCCAGCTCCATCGGGCGGCCGCGTTCGAGGTCGTGCAGGGTGGAGGTCCGGTGGTCCCCGGTCCGCTCCGCGCCCGCGAGCCTGCGCTCCACGGAGACGTCGGTGCGCACGCCCAGCCGGGCGGCCACATCCAGGGTCTCGTTCATCATGGTGCGGGCCAGGTCGCGGGTCGACCGGTGGCGGCAGATCTGCGCCATGGTCGAGCGGGTGAGCGCGCTCAGCGGGTTGAAGACGATGTTGCCCATGAGCTTCACCCAGACGTCCACGCGGAGGTCGGGCACGACCGGGCACTTGAGCCCGCCCGCCGTCATCGCCTCGGAGATGTCGCGGCAGCGCCGGGAGTCGGACCGGTCCGGCTCCCCGACGGAGAACCGGGTGCCCTCGATGTGCCGGACCACCCCAGGTTCCACGATCTCGGTGGCCGCGTAGACCACGCAGCCGACGGCGCGCTCGACGGGGATGGCGCGGCTGACCGCCCCTGCCGGGTCCACGCTCTCGATGCGATGGTCGGCGAACGGCCCCTCCACCCCGTGGAAGTACCACCAGGGGATGCCGTTCTGGGCGGCGACCACGGCGGTCGCCGGTCCCAGGAGGGGGCGCAGCATCGGTCCGCAGTCGGCGTAGTGCTGGGCCTTGAGGCCGAGGAGGACCGCGTCCACGGGGCCGATCTCGGCGGGGTCGTCCGTGACGTGGGGGCGTGCGGTGAAGTCGCCACGGGGGCTGAGGACCCGGACGCCGTGCTCGCGCAGGGCGCGCAGGTGGGCGCCCCTGGCGATGAGGTGGACGTCCGCTCCGCCGCGATGGAGGGCGGCGCCCGCGTAGGCGCCGATGGCTCCGGCGCCGAGGACGGCGATGCGCATGAGGACTCCTTTCTATTCCATACTGTATACAGTATGCTCGGCCGCATCCGTCCCCTCACCACGGCAGGGAGAGAAGGAATGCCCGACTCGGGTGCCTGGGAAACTTCTCCGCTTCTTCGTGACCGCCGCCCCTCCGGAGGCCACACGCCCACGCCGTGGCCCCGGGCGCGCGAACTGGCCCGGGAGATCGGCGCCGCCGCAGGCGCGCCCGCCGAGGACGTGCCCCTGGCCGAGGCCCGGGGGGCCACCCTGGGGGCCGACCTCGTCTCCGCCATCGACGTACCCGTCCTGGACAGCGCCGCCATGGACGGATACGCCGTCTCCGGCGAGGGGCCCTGGCTCGTCCTCGGGCGATCACTCGCCGGGCACCCCGGGCCGGTCGTCCGCCTGAACCCGGGAGAGGCGGTGGAGACGGCCACGGGTGCCGTCGCGCCGGACGGCACCACCGCCGTCCTGCCCCACGAACGCGCCACCCTGGCACCCCCGGAGCCGGAGGGCACACGTGGGCTCGGCGATCCGGCGTCCGAATCCGATGTCCCTCCCGCGCCGGACGGTGCGCGGCTCCTGTACGGCGAGGTCACACCCGGGCGGCACCTCCGCCGCAGGGGCGAGACCACCCTGGCCGGGACGGTGGCCGCACGGGCGGGCAGTCCCGCGACCCCCGCCCTCCTGGGGCTGGCCGCCAGCCTGGGCAACGACTCCCTCCCGGTGCTGCGCCCGCGCGTGCGCGTCCTGGTCACCGGGGACGAGGTGGTGCACGCGGGGGTGCCCCGCCCGGGTGCGGTCCGTGACGCCATCGGCCCGGTGCTGCCCGGCCTGGCGGCCTGGGCGGGCGGCCGCTGCGAGCCCCTCGTCGCGGTGGCGGACCGCGGGGGCGCCCTGGAGGAGCGGCTTGACGGAGCGGCGGGGACGGACACCGTGGCCGTCTGCGGCTCCTCCTCGACGGGTCCCGCCGACCACCTGCGCGCGGCGCTGACCGCCCTCGGCGCCAACTTCGTGGTGGACGGGGTGGCCTGCCGCCCCGGCCACCCGCAACTGCTCGCGGTCCTGCCCTCGGGGACCGTGGTCGTGGGCCTTCCCGGTAACCCCGGGGCCGCCCTCGCCGCCGCGCTCACCCTCCTGGTCCCCGTGCTCAGCGGGCGCGCCGACCGGCGGGACCCGGCGCACACCGGGAGACGGGTCCGGCTGGTCGGTGACGTACGGCCACACGCCTCCGACACCCGTCTGCTCCCGGTGCGGGTCAGCCGCGACCTCGCGGTGGAACTCCCCGCGAGCGGCTCCGCCGACCTGCGCGCCGCCGCCGTGGCCGACGCGCTCGCGGTGGTTCCGCCCGGCCGGGTCCCCGGCCGCGTCGAGCTGGTCGGTCTTCCTGTGTGACACACGCACGCACCGAACTTCGTACACTGTCTACAACGACCACCGGATCCGGGAGACTCCTCATGTCCTCGCAGGGATTGAACGCCGTAGCGGGACGCATCCAGCGCCCGGTTCCGTTGCGCGAGGCCGTCTACGAGGCGATTCTCGACCTGATCACCGCTCGGACGCTCTCGCCTGGGCAGCACCTGGTCGAGACCGAGCTGGCACGCACCCTGGGGGTCTCGCGCCAGCCGGTCCGCGAGGCCATGCAGCGGCTCAGCAACGAGGGCTGGGTGGACCTGCGGCCCGGCTACGGGGCCTTCGTGCACACCCCCACCGAGAGCGAGGCGGATCAGCTCCTGGCCGTGCGCGCCATGCTGGAGGCCGAGTCCGCGCGGCTGGCCGCGGAGAACGCCTCCGACGAGCAGGTCGGCCAACTGCGCGACCTGGTCTCCACCGGTCGCGCCGCAGCCGAGCGAGCCGACACCGACGCCGTGGTCAAGGCCAACGCCGACTTCCACCGCACCGTCACCGAGGCCTCCGGCAACCGGGTGCTCGCCGAACTCGCCGCCCAGGTGGACCGCCGGGTCCGCTGGTACTACGCGCCCGTGGCCCGGATCCGCGGCTCCGCCTCCTGGGACGAGCACGAGCAGTTGGTCGAGGTCATCCAGCGGGGCGAAGCGGCTCGCGCGCGCGAACTCATGAGTGAGCACACCGAACGCACCCGCCGTACCTACCATGAGGAAGTCGACGGCACACGGCCCTGAGGTGGTGACGGGTCTGACCACCCACCCTGGAAGCCTCACCCCTCGGGGGTCGTTGTAGGGTTCGAGTACCTGAGACTCCGGACGAGGGCGCCGTACCCGGTCAAGACAAGACGGCGCGAACCACAGTTCGTACGTCTTGGAGGTAACAGGTCATGGCCTGGATCGTTCTCGTGATCTCCGGTCTTCTCGAAACCGCGTGGGCCGCCGCGCTCCACGCCTCACAGGGCTTCACCCGTTTGTGGCCCTCGGTGATCTTCGGTGTCACCCTCGCCCTCAGCATGGCCGGTCTGGCCTTCGCCCTTCGCACCATCCCGCTCGGCACGGGTTACGCCGTCTGGGTGTCCATCGGCGTGGTCGGTACCGCGCTCATCGGCATGTTTTTCCTCGGTGAGGGCTTCAGCGTGCCCAAGGCACTGTGCCTGATCGCCATCGTCGCCGGCGTCGTCGGCCTGAAGGTCCTCCACTAGTCACCCGTCCGCCCGGGCTCGGCGCCCGGGCGGACGCCCCCTCCGGTGTTAGTGTGCCCGCATGACTCAGGGATCCCTGGCCCAGTGGGTGGTCAACGCCGTCGACCCGCTCGCACTCGCCCGCTTCTGGGCCTTCGTGATCGGTGGGGATGTGGAGGCCCGGTCGGACGGATGGGTCGTTCTCCACGGAGCCGAGGGCCAGCCCCGGCTGTCGTTCCAGCCGACCCCGGAGGCCAAGGCCCGCCCCAACCGCGTCCACGCGGACGTGGTCGTCGACGACCTCTCCGCGTCCGTCCGTTCCGTCGTGGGGCACGGCGCCACCCCCGTGGGGGAGGTGGTCACCGACGAGGAGGGCTCGTTCCAGGTTCTGCGTGACCCCGAGGGAAACGAGTTCTGCCTGGTCAAGCCGGACGGCGACGGCTTCTGACCGGCACCTTCCCCTATCCCCGGGCGAGGCGGTAGCGGCTGCCGTCGTCCTCGCGGTCCAGGAAGCCCTCCTCCACCAGGTAGCGGCGCAGGGCGGAGGGGTCGTCGAAGCAGGTCAGGATCGCCGTGTTCACCTGTTTCTCCGTGTACTCCAACTCCGGGGCGAACAGGCGCTCGGCGACACGGCCGAGGGCCGCCAGGCGGAGGTCGCGCTTGGCTGGCATCGAGGTGAGCCGCCCCTCGTGGAAGAGCGCGTCCACGGGGTCGGTCGTCCGGGTCACGTCCCTGTGCTCGCGCATGGCCTCCGCGAAGATCCCGGGCACGGCGACGAGCCGAGCCCCCTCCTCACGCACCAGACCGTCACGCAGGAGCCGCGCCAGGTGCCTGGCCGTTCCCCGGACCTCACCCCGGTCGAGCCCCTCGGCTCCGGCGGTGACGATCCGGGCGAACAGCGCCAGCCGTTCGGGGGCGGCGAGCGACGACACGAGCTGGGTGGGGTGCGGCACGGCGGTTCCTCGGGGCAGATCGAACGGATCCCGCCACCGTAGAAGCCTCACCGCGACCTCGGCCAGTGATTATCCGGTCAGGCCCGCTCCAGGATCTCCTCCACCACGCGTCCCACCCCGTCCTCGAAGCTGGACGGCGCCACCTTGAGACCCAGTGCGGGATCGAGCAGGTCCCGGTGCCCACTGCTCATCGCGTACCCGGACCCCGCCCAGGTCAGCGCGGAGCGGTCGTTGGGCATGTCCCCGAAGGCCACGACCTCCTCGCGGTCGACGCCCCAGCTCTCGCAGAGCATCGCGAGCGTGCTGCCCTTGTTGACCCCCGCCGCGCTGATCTCCACCAGGCCCGCCCCGCCCGAGTAGGTCGGTTCGGCGAGCGTGCCCACGGCCGTCACGGCCGCCTCGTACATATGGTGCACCGGATACTGCTTGGACCGGGCGATGAGCTTGGTGACCGGGGTGGCGGCGGTCAGCAGGGCGTCGGTGCCGTCCAGCACACCCTTGACCCATTCGGCCCGAATCCACGGCTCCAGGTGGTAGTCGGTGTCGTGGTAGAAGTCCGTGCCGGTCTCCACCCCGAACCCGAGGCCAGGCAGGGAGAAGCGGAGCTTCTCGACGATCGTGCCGGAGGTGTCGCGGTCGATCGCCCGCACCAGCGGCTCCGACTCCCCGGGCAGCTGGGTGTGGGCCCCGTTGCCGCAGACCACAGCGGCGCAGTCGAACATGGCGGCGAAGGGTTCGGTGGTGCGCGGCGGGCGGGCGGTCACGATGACGACCCTGATCCCCGCCTCCACGGCGGCGGTGAGGGCGCGATGGTTGCGGGGGGAGACCTGGCCGTTCTGGTCGAGGAGGGTTCCGTCAAGGTCGGTGGCGATCACACGAGGAAGGACCATGGGCTCATTATGGGCGCCGGGAAGTGACGCGTTCGGAGGGGGCCCACCCTCCGGGACGCCGGTCGTGGCGCTGCCAATTCCTGGCTTGTGGGGGGCCAAATGTTGCGAAAGCCCGGTTACCCGGCTGAGGGGTACGGGCATCCCCAGCCCCGGGTTCCGGGACGGAAGTGCGCGTTCGGATCCCCGACCCGTTCAGACGCCGTACCCATGGAGAAGGCATGTCCGAGAACAAGGTGCCCCTGGAAAGGGAAGCCCAGGAGTTCGCCGACGCCAACGCCGAGGAGCCCTTCATCTACCAGCTCCCTCCCGAGCAGGGACGGGACATCCTGGAGGGCGTGCAGAGCGGTGAGGGGGTGCCCAAACCGGAGATCACCGACGAGTGGATCACCATCGAGGGCGGCCCGACCGGCCAGGTGCCGATCCGGATCGTGCGCCCCGCGGGCGCCACCGGAGTCCTGCCGGTGATCCTGTACGTCCACGGCGCCGGCTGGGTGTTCGGCAGCTCCAACACCCACGACCGCCTGGTCCGTGAACTGGCCACGCGCACCGGTGCCGCGGTGGTCTTCCCCGAGTACGACCGCTCGCCGGAGGCCAGGTACCCGACCGCGATCGAGCAGAACTACGCGGCCGCCCAGTGGGTCGTGCGCCACGGCGCCGAGAGGAACCTGGACGGCGGCCGGATGGCGGTGTCCGGTGACTCGGTCGGCGGCAACATGGCCACCGTGCTGGCGCTCATGGCCAAGGACCGCGGTGACGTCCCGCTCAGGGGACAGGCTCTGCTGTATCCGGTGACCGACGCCGACTTCGACACCGGGTCCTACCACCAGTTCGCCTTCGGGTACTTCCTGAACCGGGACGGCATGATCTGGTTCTGGGACCAGTACGCCCCGGACCCCGCGCAGCGCAGGGAGGTCTACGCCTCACCGCTCCGGGCGTCGTTGGAGGAGCTGCGCGGCCTGCCGCCCGCGATCGTGCTCAACGGCGAGGCCGACGTGCTGCGTGACGAGGGCGAGGCCTACGCCCGCAAGCTACGCGAGGCCGGGGTGCCGGTGACCGCGGTCCGCTTCCAGGGCATGATCCACGACTTCATGATGGTGGACAGCATGCGTGACACGCACGCGAACCAGGCGGCCCTGCTGCTGGCCAGCGACTTCCTCAGCGACGTCCTCGGCACCCGCTCGTGGGTGCCGCGACAGCAGGCCGCACGGTCCACCGGCGCGGGGGTCCGCTAGACCGTCCGGCGCGCGCCGTACCCGAGGTGACGTGTCCGACGGGGGTGGGCGCGCCCACCCCCGTTCCCGCCGCGGCACGGTGCGCGCCGTTGGAACGTCCCACACACGACAGGGGTCGAGCATGAACATGTTCACGCGCGGGTTCCAGGGTCGGCGCGGCGCCGAATCCGACCGCGTTCCGCCAGGGCAGTACCAGACAGACGACTTCCCGGTGCTGAGCGTGGGGCCCACTCCGCGCGTCGACACCGACGACTGGACCTTCACCATCACCGCCGAGACCGGAGCCGCCCACAGCTGGACCTGGGACGAGTTCATGGGGCTGGCCCAGGAACGGCCGCACGTGGACATCCACTGCGTCACCCGCTGGTCCAAGCTCGGCACCGACTGGGTCGGCGTCTCCCTGGACACCCTGTTGGCGGACGTGGAGAGCGCCGCCGACCACGTACTGGCCCACTCCTACGGCGGCTACACCACGAACCTGCCGCTGGAGGACCTCACGGACGGGCAGGCGTGGGTCGTGCACACCTTCGACGGGGAGCCACTGGCCGCCGAACACGGCGGGCCCGCCCGCCTGCTCGTTCCCCACCTGTACTTCTGGAAGTCCGCCAAGTGGGTGCGGGGCCTGACCCTGGCCCACGAGGACGAACCCGGGTTCTGGGAGCAGGGCGGGTACCACGACTACGGCGACCCCTGGCGGGAACAGCGCTACCGGGGAGACTGACCGATGCCCTCATGGACGCCCGCGGTCCTGGAGTCCGCCCGGTGGGAGACCCCCACCGCCCGCACGCTGGTGCTCTCGGTGCCCGGCTGGTCCGGGCACCGAGCCGGACAGCACGTGGACGTGCAGCTGCGAGCGGAGGACGGGTACACCGCCGAGCGCTCCTACTCCGTCGCGTCGGCCTCCGGGCCGGACCGCCTGGAGCTCACCGTCCAGCTGGCGCCCGACGGGGAGGTCTCCCCGTACCTGGTCCGGGACTTCCGGCCCGGTGACCGGGTGTGGGTGCGCGGGCCCCTGGGGGGCTGGTTCGTCTGGCGGACGGACGACACCGATCCCGTCGTGCTCGTCGGCGGCGGCTCCGGAGTCGTCCCGCTCGCGTCGATGGTGCGCGAACGCCGACGCACCGGGAGCCGGGCCCTGTTCCGCGTCCTGTACTCGCTGCGATCGCCCGAGGACCGTTACTACGCCAAGGACCTCGGGGCCGCCGCGGACCCGGGCGTGGACGTCTTCCTCGCCTACACGCGGGACGCCCCGCCGGGTTCGGTGCGCGGAGCCAAACGGTTGAGCGTGGCGGATCTGAACACCCACGGGTTCCCGGTCGAGTTCGCACCCCTGTGCTACGTGTGCGGGCCCACCGGGTTCGTCGAGACGGTCGCCGACGGGCTCGTCGCGCTGGGCCACGACCCGCGCAGGATTCGAACCGAGCGCTACGGCAGCGGAGGCGGACGATGACCGGACCGAACCACCTGGACGGAAACGTGCTCGCCGGTCCGCTGTCGGAGGTCTTCAGCGTGGACCTGACCACCGCCGTGCGCCGGTGCGCGGTCTGCGGTGACGAGGGTGTGTGTGCCCAACTGCGGGTCTACGCGGACGGCCCCGGGCTGGTCGCCCGCTGCCCGAACTGCGCGGTGCTGGTGCTGCGGCTGGTGCGCACCCCGCGGGGAGTGATCCTGGACCTGGGCGGGACCGGCTGCGTCACCATCCCGCTCCCGGAAGCGCCCTGAGGTCGGATCGGCCGCCAGCCTCCGGGGGAACGGGCCGGTGCGGGGCGTCCGGAGGGTTCCGGGAGCGCGGGGGCGTGACGGCCGGAACGCGCTCGACCACCCCGCCACGGAACACGTCGTACAGGTCCAGGGTCTCCAGGTGCACGTATCCGATGTGGCAGTCGCAGCTGGTGAGCGGGCACGGGCTCGGTCCGAGGCCGTCGGCGAAGGACCCGTCGTAGAGGTTGCCGAGCGGGGTGTCCACGAAGTGGCAGCGGCGTACGTCGCCGTCCCCGTTGACGGACAGCACGGTGTCACCCGTACGACAGGGCGCCCCACGGCTCGGATGCGGATCGCGGCTGTAGTGGAAGTGGGGGTCGATCCCCTGCCAGACCTCGGCCTCGGCGTCCGTGTAGGTCAGTCCCTCGGCGGCGTTCACCCAGAGGTAGACCCCCTCGGGCAGGTCCGCGCGCATGCGGCGCGCGGCCGCCAGGTGCTCGGGCTGGCCCACCACCCCCACGCTGAACCGGACCCCGAGTTCGGTCAGCTCACTGGTCTTCTGGAGGAAGCGCTCGTGGTCGACCTCGCCCGGGTGGTAGGTGGTCCACAGGGCGACGGAGTCGCGGTCGCAGTCGGCGAGCCAGGCCGTGCGGCCGCTGAGGTTGGTCTGGATCGCCACCCTCTCCACGTGCGGCAGGTGGCTCAGCCGGGTGATGGCCCGGCGGTACCAGGAGCGGGTCAGCCCCTCGCCCCACGGCGTGAACAGCACCGAGAAGCGCGTGCCGGTGCGCCCGGCCACCCAGTCGGTGAACCGTTCCAGGGCGGCACGGTCGGCGCGCAGCGTCCCGGGGCTGTCCCGGCGCTTGGCGAAGGGGCAGTACGGGCAGTCGTAGTCGCAGCTGGCCAGCGGCCCCCGGTACAGGAGGGTGAGGTGGGCGGGCAGCGGCCGGTCCGTGGCGGGGCGGAGCAGTGTGGGCTCGGGAAGGTCCACGGGGGAGCTCATGAGGCCTCGTACTCGGCGGTCAGGCGGTTGACCCGTGCGGAGAAGAAGTCCGGGCCGACGGAGTCGGAGTGCGCCAGCCCCTCCTCGGTGAGCCGGACCGTCGGGGTGTCCACGGCTCCGCCCTCCAGCCAGCCGCGTTCCGACACCGCCGCGAACTCCTCGGGGAAGTCGGCCACCGGGTGCGAGCCGAACCTGGACGTGTAGTCGGCCACCTCCAGCCCCTCCACGCGCAGCAGCGACTGGAGCACGTGTCTGCGGCGGCGCTCGTCCTCGTCCAGTACGAACCCGACCTCGGCACGGGCGAAGTCGGCCCCGTCGCGCCCCACGTAGTCCGCGATGATCGACCGCACCCGGCCCACGCCCACCGCGTAGTCGAACGAGTAGTGCGTGGTGCCGGTGTAGGAACGGGCACCGCAGCCCAGGCCCACCATGCCGTCGGTCTGGCAGCTGTGGTCCGGAGCGGAGGCCAGGGGCTCGGGGGCGTCGGCCCGCCGGAACATGCGCATGGACACCTGCTCGTAGCCGCGCTCGCGCAGATGGTCGCGGCCCTGCCGGTACAGCGCCAGCCGGTGGTCGTCCCATTCGCGGGCACGTCGGCCCAACCCGGTGAGGGGCCGAACGTACAGCGGGTAGAGGTAGATCTCCTCCGGTTCCCACGAGAGCGCCGTGTCCAGCGAGTACTCCCAGGTCCTGGCGGTCTGCCGGTCGATGCCGTAGATGAGGTCCACGTTGAGGTCGGCCCGGGCGTGGTCTCGGATGGCGGCCAGCGCCCGGTCCACTTCCGCGCGCTTCTGCGGACGTCCGGCGGCGTGCGCCTCGGAGTCGATGAAGCTCTGCACACCCATGCTGATCCGGGTCATCCCGCGCGCGTCCAGCACCTGGAGGCGGTCCGGGGTGGCGGTGGCCGGGGAGGTCTCCACGGAGACCGGGACCGCGCCCATGTCCACCGGGAAGTGGCGTTCGACGGTGTCGTAGACCCGGGCCAGTTCGTCGGCGGTGAGGTAGGTGGGGGTGCCCCCGCCCAGGGCGGCGCGGGCGAACGAGCTGTTCTCGGGCAGGCAGGCCGCGACCGTCTCCGCCTGGCGCTCGAAGGCGTCCAGGTAGGCGGTGACCTGTTCGGCCGGGGGCGTTGACCGGGTGAAGAGGTTGCAGAACCCGCAGCGCATCTCGCAGAACGGGATGTGCGCGTACAACGAGAGCGCACTGGCGTCCTCGCGCGCCCACAGGTCGTACAGGTGGGGCCGCTCGGCGAAGGGGCGGTAGGCGCTCTTGTGCGGGTAGGCGTACACGTACGAGCGGTAGGGGGAGTCCGCGCGGACGGGTTCGGGCATCGGTGTGACGCTCACGCGGCGCTCTCCTCGGTGCCGTGGCCGTGGGGCAGGACGGCGTGGGTGTAGGGGACGGTCCAGACGGTCTCGTGGCCGATCCGGTGGCCGGTGTGGCCGTCCTCGCCGTAGGCGGTGCCGTGGTCCGAGCACACAATCGCGAAGCAGGGGCGGCGGGCGGACATCGCGGCCAGCAGTGGCGGCAGGTGTCGGTCCACGTACTCCAGGGCGGCCGCGTGGCTGGCCCGGGTGTCCCCGTCCTCCCGCGTCGCCCCGGGCAGGTGGAACCAGTTGGGCTGGTGCAGTGCGGCGACGTTGAGCAGCAGGAACAGGGGCTGTTCGGCGGGCACGGCGGCGCTGGCCTCGACCGCGCGGGCGACCTGGTTCTCGAAGGAGTGCGGGTCGGCCACGCCGAAGGACTCCTCCCAGTGGCTCTCGGCGAACAGGTTCGGCAGCACCGACCCCAGCTCGGACCTGCGGTTGAAGAAGCCGGTGCCGCCCACACAGACCGTGTGGTAACCCTCCCGGGCCAGGCCCGAGGCGAGGTCGGCTGTGTCGAAGGTCCAGGTCCCCGGCGCCGTGGAGACGCTGCCGGGGAACGCGGCGGCGAACAGGCGCGGGTGCGGCCCCGGTGCGGCAGGGGTGGGCAGGAACCCGGCGAGCATGGCCAGGTGCGAGGCGTACGTGAAGCTCGCGGGGGAGTGCCGCTCCTCCCAGCCGCCCGGCGGCAGGAGCCGGGCCAGGTTCGGGGTGCGCCCGGCCTCGGCGAGCTCGACGGCCACGTCGTGGCGCAGGGTGTCGAGGGTGAGCAGCAGGATGTCGTGCGTGCCCACCACGGAGTTCATGTCCGGTGCGGGGAGATCGGTGGAGGGTTCGGTGGTCAAGGGCGTTCCCCGGAGAGTGCGTGTACGGGTGTCGGGTGCGGGGCCGAAAGGGGGAAGCGGCCCGTGGCGAGGGCGTGCAGCTGCTCGGCCTGGGTACTGCGGCCCTCGTGGAGGACGCCGGGCAGGAGGTCGCCGAAGGCGTTGACCTCACAGACCGTGAACTCGCGCCAGCCGGGTGAGACCAGCAGGTCCACGCCGGTGTGCAGGGTTCGTGGGAAGACTCCCGCCGCGGCCTCCGCCGTGGCCGTGGCCGCTCGCCAGGTGCGCGGGCCCATGCTCTCGCGCAGCGCCGCGAGGTCGCCCCGGGCGTTGCCCAGGTGCAGGTTGGTCATGGGGGAGCGCGACGAGCGCACCACCGCGTGCGTGGCCCGTCCGGCGACCACCAGCACGCGCAGGTCGATCACGCGTCCTTGGAAGCCCGCCTTGGGCACCCAGCGCTCCACGTGCAGGCCGTCGGGGGCGAGCGCGTCCACGATCGCGGCCACGTCGGCCTCGTCCGTGTAGGTGAACGGCCGCAGCGAGTTGTACAGCTTCACCGACCCGCCGTCACGCACCAGGTGGGCCGAGGTGACCGCCCTGATCCGCCCACCCGGGGCTGTGGCCAGCGCTACCACCCCGGAGGCCGACGAGCCGTGCGCGGACTTGACGAACACCCTCCGCCAGACGAGCCCGGCCATCGCCTCGCGCAGGGAGTCGTAGCCGGTCACGCGCTCGGGCGGGGCCGGTGCGACGGGAACCCCGGCGGCGTTCAGGCGCGCGTGGCAACGGCGCTTGTCGCAGAGGTCGGCCAGGTCGTCCACGTCCTGGAGGAGGTGCGCCCCGGGGGTGGCCGCAACCGCCTGGGACAGCTTTCCCAGGGCGCGGACGAACCCCCGGTGCTGGTCGGCGCCGCCCTCCACCCGGTGGAGGTCGGGGTCGTGCCGCCACCCGCGCAGCAGGCGGGCGGTGGGGGCGTCCTCGCCGGCGGAGTCCACGCGGACCAGCGCGCCCTCGGGCAGGGCGGGGGGACCGGCCGCCGGGTCCGCGAGCTCGCGCCAGTCCAGCGGGACGGGGTCGGGCAGCCCGGCCGCCCGAGCGGCCTCGGTGAACAGCGCCAGGCGGCGGTTGCCCGGAACGCACACCGCCACCAGGGGGCGGTCGAGGGCCGACCGGTCCCGGCTCACTCGGAGACCGCCGTGTAGTAGGAGAGACCGCCCTCCGCGTAGGGGTTCTCCTCGGGCTCCTCCCGGTCGGAGAGATCGTGCTCCACCCCCGAGGCGGTCAGGGCGGCGCGCAGCCGTCCCTCCATCTCCTCGGAGAGGTAGTGGTGGTGCAGGTCCAGGCGGCGCAGGCCGTGGAAGACGGGGGTGTCCAGGATGATCCGGGCGCCCCGGTCCGTCAGGATCCCGAGGGACAGGTCCAGCTCCGCCAGCGTCCCGGTGACCGGGGCGTCGGCCAGGACCGCCACCCAGTCGTCGGCGCGGTCGGCGTTGCGCAGGCCCAGGGAGCGCAGCTTCGGGAAGGCGGTCCCGGACAGGACCGGGGCGAGGTCCTCACCGGTGGTGCGCCCACCGGCGTACTCCTCCACACCCAGCCACAGTTCGAGGTGCTCCAGCTCGGGCAGGGACGCGGCGCACACGTCCCGGACGACCTCGGGTCGGAGTCCGCCGGACTGCACGGTCAGGCTCCGCAGCCCGTGGGGTTCGGTGACCCTCAGGCCGAGGCTGGCGCTGCCGCCGCGCACCGTGAAGGCCGTCAGCCGGGGAAGAGCGGTGAGCAGTGGGGTCAGGTCGCCGTGCTCGATCCAGGAGATCTCGTTCTCCTCCTGGAGGATGTCGCCGAAGAAGAGCGAGCGCAGGCTCGTGTACCGGGACGCGCGATCCAGCAGAGGTGCGAGGAAGTCGCCGTTCCCCTCCTGAAGCTCGGAGTGGCCCACCATCAGGGCGCGGACCGAGTCGTGCGGCACGAGCTGGTCGAACTCGCGCAGGTACTCGTCGATGCTCTGCCCGTCCCTGCCGTGGACCGACTCCTCCGTGCGCCACCGCCACGCCACTGAGCCGGGATCGGCGAGCGCCGCGAAGAGCGGCTCGTAGGACGACGGCAGGTTGGGGTGGCGTTGCCTCCGGTTGCTCGCCCACGCCATGGCGAAGTGGAACTCGCGGCGGATGGTCTCCCACCCCGTGAACTCCACCACGGGCAGCCCCGCGTACTCGGTGAGATGGCTGCTGTTGGGCATGGGGCTCCTGCCAGGGGAGGGACGCTG